>NZ_VCBQ01000001.1:0-115913 GCF_006386455.1 Paracoccus sp. FO-3
CGCCTCGAAGACCAGCGTGGCGTCCAGCCGCGAAAGCCCGGTGCCGCCATGCTCCTCGCCGACATAGACCCCGCCCAGGCCCAGTTCGGCCGCCTGCGCCCACAAGGCGCGCGGGATGGTCCCCGCCTCTTCCCAGGCGCGGGCCTGCGGCGCGATATGATCGGCCCCGAAATCCCGAGCCAGATCGAAGATCGCCGCCTGTTCCTCGCTCAGACCGAAATCCATGCTCTCCCCCTCATGTCTTTCGTGATGAATTGCCTTGCCCGGTCATGGCCGGGAAATGTTGCGCCAGTTTTGCAGCCTTGCGCGAAACTGCGGAGGTCGCCGTCCCGGCTTCTTTCGTGTCGAAATATCCCGGGGGAGCGTGCCCTGCACCCCGTCGAGGGGTGCAGGGCACGCGGGGGCAGAGCCCCCGCCCGCCCCTGCCGTCAGTCCATGGCCTTGAAGTTCAGCGCCACGCCGTCCTTGATGCCCGAGAACCAGCGGGCGGTCACGGTCTTGGTCTTGGTGTAGAAGCGGAAGGCGTCCGGGCCATACTGGTTCAGGTCGCCGAAGGCCGACTTCTTCCAGCCGCCGAAGGTGTAGTAGCTCAGCGGCACCGGGATCGGGAAGTTGATGCCGACCATGCCCACGTTCACCCGGCTGGCGAAGTCGCGCGCCGTGTCGCCGTCGGCGGTATAGATCGCCGTGCCGTTGCCGTAGTCGTTGTCCATGACCAGGTTCAGCGCGTCCTCGTAGCTTTGCGCGCGCACGGTGGACAGCACCGGGCCGAAGATCTCTTCCTTGTAGATGTCCATGTCGCGGGTCACGTTGTCGAAAAGCGACGGGCCGCAGAAGAAGCCGTTCTCATAGCCCTGGATCTTCAGCCCGCGGCCGTCCACCACCAGCTTGGCGCCCTGTTCCACGCCGGAATCGATCAGCCGGTTGATGCGTTCCTGCGCGGCCTTGGTGATGACCGGGCCGAAATCCACGTCCTCGCCGGCGGTATAGGGGGCGACCTTCAGCTTCTCGATCTTGGGGATCAGCCGCTCGATCAGCGCGTCGGCGGTCTTGTCGCCCACCGGCACCGCGACCGAGATCGCCATGCAGCGTTCGCCCGCCGCGCCGAAGCCGGCGCCGACCAGCGCGTCCGCCGCCTTGTCCAGGTCGGCATCGGGCATGATCAGCATGTGGTTCTTGGCGCCGCCGAAGCATTGCGCGCGCTTGCCGTTGGTCGCGGCGCGGCCATAGATGTATTGCGCGATCGGGGTCGAGCCGACGAAGCCCACCGCCTGCACGGTCGGATGGTCGAGGATCGCGTCCACGATCTCCTTGTCGCCGTTGACGACCTGCAGCACGCCGTCGGGCAGCCCGGCCTCTTGCGCGAGCTTGGCCAGCATGATCGAGGTCGAGGGCACGCGCTCGGACGGCTTCAGGATCATCGCGTTGCCGGCCGAAAGCGCCGGGCCCATCTTCCACAGCGGAATCATCGCCGGGAAGTTGAAGGGGGTGATGGCCGCGACCACGCCCAGCGGCTGGCGCATCGAGTAAAGGTCGATGCCGGGGCCGGCATTGTCGGTGAACTCGCCCTTGAGCATCGCGGGCACGCCCATGCAGACCTCGATCACCTCGAGCCCGCGCTGCACGTCGCCGCGCGCGTCGGGCAGGGTCTTGCCATGCTCGCGCGAGACCAGCTCGGCCAGGGCATCCATGTTGTCCTGGATCAGCTGGCCGAATTTCATCATCACCCGCGCGCGGCGCTGCGGGTTGGTGGCGGCCCAGGCGACCTGTGCCTTTTCGGCGCTCTTCACGGCGGCGTCCAGCTCGGCCGGGGTGGCCAGCGGCAGCCTGGCGATCACCTCGCCGGTCGCGGGGTTCATGACATCGCTGAAGCGGCCCGAGGTGCCCTTGACCTCTTTGCCGTCGATCCAGTGGCTCAGTTCTTCCATGGGTGCCTCCCGAGGGGTTCAGGTTTCGGGGGGATCATAGACTTGCAGCATTGCCGGAAAAAGAGGAAGTCTGGCAAAAGGGTTTTGCATTTCTGCAAAGGCGGCGGGCATGGACTGGGACGACCTGCGCATTTTCCTGGCCGTGGCGCGGGCCGACAGCCTGTCGGGGGCCGGGCGGCGGCTGGGCATCGACGCCTCGACCGTGGGCCGGCGGGTGGCGCGGCTGGAAGGCGCGCTGGGGGCCAAGCTTTTCATCAAGACGCCGCAGGGCTACGGCCTGGCGCCCGAGGGCGAGCGGCTGCTGCCCCATGCCGAGGCAGTCGAGGCGGCGCTGAGCGGCGCCGAGGAGGCGCTGACCGGCCCCGGCGACCTGGCCGGGCAATTGCGCATCGGCGCGCCGGACGGCTGTGCCAACTACCTGCTGCCGCAGGTCTGCGCGCGCCTGTCCGAGGCGCATCCGCGGCTGGAGATCCAGATCGTCGCCCTGCCGCGGGTCTTCAACCTGTCCAAGCGCGAGGCGGACATGGCCATCGCCGTCTCGCAGCCGCAGGCCGGGCGGCTGGTGGTGCAGCGGCTGACCGACTACCAGCTGCACCTGGCGGCGCATGAGGACTACCTGCGCGCCCATCCGCCGATCCGCTCGCGCGAGGATCTGCGCGGCCATCGCATGATCGGCTATATCGCCGACATGATCTTCGACCGCGAACTGGATTACCTGACCGAGACGGGGGCGGAATGGGCGGCGCTGACCTCGAACTCGGTCTCGGTGCAGATGCAGGCGATCCGGGTCGGCGCGGGCCTGGGCATCGTGCATGACTTCGCGATTCCCTTTTGTCCCGGCGTGCGGCGGGTGCTGACCGAGCAGGTTTCGCTGACGCGCAGCTTCTGGCTGATCCGGCATGCCGACGACCGCCGCTCGCAGCGGATGAACCGGCTGGCGGATGCGCTGGCGCAGGGCATCCGGGCCGAGGTGGCGCGGCTCCAGGCGCTTGTCATCCCTTGATCGCTGCACTGCAACATCGGGCTTGACGCAAGCCGGGGTTGAGGTGACGCTGGGCGTCAGGACGCTTGCGCCAACCCGGAGGAGGAACAGCAATGCTCGTCAACCAGATCCTGTCGATGAAGGCCAGCGGCGAGATTTTCACCGTCGGCCCGGAAACCAGCGTGGCCGAGGCCACGAAGCTGCTTTCGGAAAAGCGCATCGGTGCGATCGTGGTATCCGAGGACGGCAAGATCCCGCTGGGCATCCTGTCGGAACGCGACGTGGTGCGCGAACTGGGCAAGCGCGGCGCCGCCGTCCTGGAGCAGCCGATCACCGAGCTGATGACCCGCAAGCTGGCGACCTGCACCACGGGCGAGGATGCGCTGGTGATTCTGGACCGCATGACCCAGGGCCGCTTCCGCCACCTGCCGGTGGTGGACGAGCGGGGCGAGATGGTCGGCATCGTCTCGATCGGCGATGCGGTTTCGGCCCGGCTCAAGGAACTCGCGGCGGAAAAAGAGGCGCTGACCGGGATGATCATGGGCAACTGACCCGGCCCGCTGGCCCGCCCCGCGACATGCGGGACGGGCGCATGGTCTTGCATTCCTTGGCGAAACCCTGTTTGACTGCCGGCATTCGGCGAGGAGACGGCACCCCATGCGCATCGGGCTTTACCCAGGCACCTTCGATCCCATCACCCTGGGCCACCTGGACATCATCCAGCGCGCGCTGGAGCTGGTGGACCGGCTGGTGATCGGCGTCGCCATCAACCGCGACAAGAGCCCGCTGTTCGCGCTGGAGGACCGCGTCGCCATGGTGCGCGAGGAATGCGACCGCATCGTCGCCAAGCGCGGCGGCGAGATCGTGGTCCACCCGTTCGAGAACCTGCTGATCGACTGCGCCCGCGACGTCGGCGCCACGGTGATCGTGCGCGGCCTGCGGGCGGTGGCGGATTTCGAATACGAATTCCAGATGGTCGGCATGAACCGCGCCATGGACGACAGCATCGAGACGGTCTTCCTGATGGCCGACGCCCGCCGGCAGGCCATCGCCTCGAAACTGGTCAAGGAGATCGCGCGGCTGGGCGGGGACGTGTCGAAATTCGTTCCCCCCGCCGTCCGGGACGCGCTGGTCGAGCGCTTCGCGCGCTAAGGCTTTTTCTTTGCCGCGGGCCTGCTAACCTTCGTCGCATTGACGGAGGAGCAGATGGTATTTACCGATTCGGACCCCAAGCCCATTCCCACCCCCATCCCCGAGCCCGAGCGGCAGCCGCTGCCCGACCCCTTGCCCGATCCGGGCCCGGACGAGATCCCGCTGCCGGCGGTGATCGGGCTGGACGCCATCCCGGCGGTGCTGGCGGCGGGATGGCGGGATTTCCGCCGCGCCCCGGCCTTTGGCCTGCTGTTCGCGGCCTTCTATGTCGCGGGCGGGCTGGTGCTGACCGCGGTGGCCACGGCGGCGGGGCAGGAATGGTGGCTGATGCCCTTCATCGTCGGCTTTCCGCTGATCGCGCCCTTTGCCGCCGTCGGCCTCTACGAGGTCAGCCGGCGCATCGAATCGGACCGGCCGCTGATCTGGCGCGAGGTGCTGGCCGTGGTCATCGCGCAAAAGGACCGGCAGGTGCCGTCGATGGCCATGGTCATCCTGCTGATGTTCATGTTCTGGGTCTTTGTCGCCCATACCACCTTCGCGCTGTTCATGGGCGTTTCGGCGCTGACCAACATCACCTCCTCGCCCGAGGTGCTGCTGCAGGGCCGCGGGCTGGTGATGCTGGGGGCGGGCACGGCGATCGGGGCGGGCTTTGCCGCGGTGCTGTTCTCGATCACCGTGGTCGGGCTGCCGCTGATCCTGGACCGCGAGGTGGACCTGGTCTCGGCCATCATCGCCAGCTTCCAGGCGGTGGGGGCGAACCTGCCGGTGATGCTGTCCTGGGCCGTGGTCATCGCCACGCTGCTGTTCGCGGGCATCGCGCCGCTGTTCCTGGGGCTTTTCGTCGTGCTGCCGGTGCTGGGCCATGCCAGCTGGCACATGTACCGGCTGCTGATGCCGGACCCCGAGCCATGAAAAAGGGCGGCCCCGCGGCCGCCCGATCATCTATCTTGCACCGATCTTGCGCCGATGCCGGGATCACTCGGCTTCGGCATTGGCCGCGCGGGCGGGCGGTGCCAGCTTGGGGGTCACGCCATTGGCCAGCGGATCTTCCTGGCGCTGGACCGAGCCCTCGAAATGGGCGCCGGATTCGATGGCGATGGTCTTGTGGATGATGTCGCCCTCGACCCGCGCGGTGGCGGTCAGGCGGACCTTGAGGCCGCGGACGCGGCCAACGACACGGCCGTTCACCACGACCTCCTCGGCGACGATCTCGCCGCGGATGGTGGCGCTTTCGCCGACGATCAGCTGATGGGCGCGGATGTCGCCCTCGACGGTGCCTTCGACCTGGACGTCGCCCTGGGTCTGGATGTTGCCGGTGACGGTCAGGTCCGCGGACAGCACCGAAGGCGCGGTGCGCGCACGCGGGGCCGCGGCTGCCGGAATGTCGTAACTCGTGTCAAGGCCGCGCGCCGGTTCGGGCTCGGGGGTCGGCTGGGTACGGGGGCCGGGTTCGGTAACACGGGTCTTAGAAAACATTTTGGGCTGCCTTGATGAAGCTCATGGGATTCACGGCACGGCCGTTCACGCGGACTTCATAGTGAAGATGCGGCCCGGTCGATCTGCCGGTATTGCCCATATCACCGATCTGGCTGCCGCGCGACACCTTTTGACCGGCCTTCACGCGAATCTTGGACAGGTGGCCATAGCGGGTCTCGGTGCCCAGCTCGTGCCGGATCTTGATCAGGTTGCCGTAGCCGCGCTGCCAGCCGGCAAAGATCACCGTGCCCTCGCCCGTGGCATAGACCGGGGTGCCGACCGGGGCGGCCATGTCGATGCCCTCATGCGCGCGGCCCCAGCGGCGGCCGAAGGGCGAGGTATAGCGGAAGGCCGATTTCACCGGCATGGCCAGCGGCATCTTCTCGACCGCGATGCGGTAGCTGTTCATCTGGTCCAGGGTGATCAGGATCTCTTGCGCCTTGGCCTCGCCCTGGCTGATCTCGGCATTTCCGCTGGAGGAATAGCTGACCGGGTTCAGCGGGCCGCCCTGCCCGGCATAGCCGCGGCGCACGGTGCGCAGGATCTCGTCCGGGTTCATGCCGACGCTGCGGAACATGTCGTCCAGCGGCTTGACCGAGACGGACACGGCGTCTTCCAGCTGCGACAGGATCTCGTCGTTGCGGGCGACGATCTGGTCGCGCTCCAGCGTGACGGCCTCGGCCAGGCGGCGGGCGTCCTCGGCCTGCTGCACCGCCTCAATGCGCTGGCCGGCGGCCTGTTTCAGCTCGCCCGCCAGGATGTCCAGCGCGGCCTGCAGTTCGGCGGTGCGGACGGGGGCGGCCTCGCCCTCGGGGCCGGCCAGCGCCTCGGCCTGCTGGCGGGCCTTCACCGCGTCCTGCAGGTCGGCCTGCACCGCGCCCAGCCCGGTTTCCAGTTCGCGCCGCTGCGCCTCGGTCTCCAGCAGCAGCGATTGCATGTGCGAGACCTGGTCCAGCGCCACGGCAAAGCGGTTCTGCGCCGCCACCGCCTCGGCGGCGCGGCGGTCGCGTTCGGCGGAAAGGTCGGTCAGCCGCGCTTCCAGGGCGCTTTGCGCCAGCCGGGCCTGGTGGCGCGACGAGCCGGCGCTGATCGCGTCGATGACCAGGATCGAGCTGGCGATGATCGACCAGCCGAAGACCAGCGCGATGCCCCCCAGGGCAAGAAGCTGCGTGGCCGGACGCAGCCGCAGGAAGCGGGTGGTCTTGTCCGACTTCAGGAAAAGGCGCTGTTCTGGCAGCCAGCGCTCAAGCACCGAATTCAGGCTGTGGGTGATCCGCAATGTCCCAGGTCCATGTTGTTTCGGCCGACCTGCCGGGCAAAGGCGGTCATGGCTGCGCACGGATAAATCCGACCTGTGGTCAAAGCGCAACAGGGGCGGGGGGCCTGCCCGAAGCTTGGGCGGATTGACGCCGATCGGGGCTGGCGGCGCGGGTGGTTATCCGCCGGGCGCAAAGGGGCCAAAACTGCAACCATGGGTTGATGGGAACGGGCCTTTCCATGAATCTATGAAAGATTGAAGGCATTTTTCCCCGCGGAATCGGATGGCGCGTCTTGACCGTCCGGTTCGGTTCGGCGCAGCAGGCGGCCGGATGACGCTGCCCGCAAAATGGGCAAACGAACGGGTTCAGACTGGCCGGTTCAGTGATTCCCCGCGGCTGTTCCGCCTGCGCGCCGGGAACCGCGCCGCGGGTCGCGGCGTTTGCGGCGGTTTCAGGCGATCTCGTAGGGCAGCGGGCCGGGGCGATCCGCCGGGATGCGGATATGGCGGTCCACCGGCGGCACCGAGCGCTGGTGGCAGTTCGGCCGCGGGCAGATCCGGCAGGAGACGCCGATCGGCTCGAACAGCTGCGGATTGCCGATGTCCAGCCCGTCGGCATAGACCACGTCGCGGGCATGGCTGATCTCGCAGCCCAGGCCGATGGCGAAGCGGCGCACCGGCGCGCCAAAGGCGCCCGCGGGCTTGGACACGTCCCGCGCCAGCAGCAGGTAGCGCTTGCCGTCCGGCGTCTCGGCCAGCTGGCGCAGGAAGCGGCCGGGCGTCTCGAAGGCCTGATGCACGTTCCACAGCGGACAGGCGCCGCCGAAGCGGGCGAATTGCATCCGCGTGGCGGAATGGCGCTTGGTGATGGTGCCCGCCTGGTCGACGCGGACGAAAAAGAACGGCACCCCCCGGTCGCCGCCGCGTTGCAGGGTCGAGAGCCGATGCGCCACCTGTTCCAGCGAGGCGTGGAACAGATGCGCCAGCCGCTCGAGGTCGTGCCGCTCGGCCCGCGCGGTGGCCAGGAAGCGCGAATAGGGCATCATCGCCGCGCCGGCGAAATAGTTCGCCAGCCCCAGCCGGGCGATGTCGCGGGCCGAGCCGCTGCGAAAGCGCGCCAGTTCCAGCGTCGCCTCCAGCAGGTCGCCGCGCGATTCCAGCGCCAGCAGGTGCAGCAGCTGGAAGGCTTGCGTGGCGGGCTCGGCCGCCGCGTTCAGGGTGATGCGCTTGCCGTCGCGCAGATAGACCGGGCCGCTGCCCAGCTCGGCCGTTACCACCTCGATGCCGCGCTCGGCCAGGGCGGCGATGGCGCGGTCCAGCGGGCGCTGCTCGGGGCGGATGCGGGCGAAATGCTCGGCGGCGTGGTCCACCGCGTCGATATAGTTGTCGCAGTAGTGGAAGAAGTCGCGCACCTCTTCCCAGGGCGAGGGGGTGGCGTTCTGCGCCCCCGCCCCCAGCGCCTCGTCCAGCGCCGCCAGCCGCTCCTGCCCCTCGCGATGGGCGCGATAGAGGTCCAGGAAGGCGCGCGCCAGCGCCGGGGCGTTGGTCGCGGCCAGCCGCAGGTCGGCGCGGGGCGGCGTGGCGTCGAACAGCGGATCGGCCAGCGCCTCGGCCATGTCCATCACCATGCGCTCGGCATCGCCGACCGCCATGGCGCCCAGATCGACCGAAAACTCGGAGGCCAGCTTCAGCAGCACCCCGGCCGAGACCGGGCGGTGGTTGTTCTCCATCTGCGACAGATAGGGCAGCGACACGCCCAGCCGGTCGGCAAAGGCGCGCTGGGTCAGGCCGGCGCGGGCCCGCGTCTCGCGCAGGGCGACGCCGGCATAGATCTTTTGTGTGGCCATGCGAGTCCTCTTTGCAAAGCAGCCATACGCTTTGCAAAGGCGTTGCCGCAAGGGGGATCAGCGGCCGGCGATGACCTGCCTTTCGCGGATCATGACCCAGAGGATGAAGCCGATCGAGGCGATGGCCGACCCGGCCATGATGACCAGAAGCGGCGCCGCCCCCGATTCGTCGTGCAAGAGCGCGCCGGCCAGCGCCGCCAGCCCGGCGCCGCCCGCCACCGCCATGGCGCCGCCCAGCCCGCTGGCGGTGCCGGCCAGTTCGGGGCGCACGCTCATCATCCCGGCATTGGCATTGGGCAGCACCATGCCGTTGCCCAGCCCCATCAGCCCGACCGAGCCGAAGAAGACCAGCGGCGTCAGCCCGCCCATCAGGTCCACCGCCAGCGCCAGCACCAGGAAGACCGAGCAGATCAGCGCCCCCGACAGGATCATCCGGTTCATGCCGATGCGGGTCGAGAACCGCGCCGAAAGGTAGTTCCCCAGCGCATAGCCGATCGAGGGGCCGGCGAACCAATAGCCGACCTCGGCCGGCGACAGGTGCAGCACCACCTGGCCGACAAAGGGCGCGCCGCCCAGATAGGCATAGAACGACCCCGCGCTGAGCGTCGCCGCCAGCGCATAGCCCCAGAAGCGCTGCGAGCGGGCAAGCACCGGATAGGTGGCGACCTGCCGGCGCAGCGGCACGCCGCCGCCGCGCGCCGTCTCGGGCAGGTCGAAGGCGCAAAGCGCCATGACCGCCAGCCCGGTCAGCCCCATGGCGACGAAGCTGGCGCGCCAGCCCAGGGTCTCGTCCAGCACGCCCCCCAGCGTGGGCGCGACCATCGGCACCAGCGACATGCCCATGGTGACATAGCCGATCATGCTGGCCGCCTGCTCGGCCGGCACGATGTCGCGCACCACGGCGCGGCTGATGACGAAGCCGGTGGTGGCGACCGCCTGGATCAGGCGGAACAGCATGAACCAGGCCGCATCCCTGGCCAGCAGCGCCCCCACGGTCGCCAGCAGGAAGATCGCGAAGGAGCCCAGCACCACCGGCCGGCGGCCATAGCGGTCGCTGATCGGGCCGCAAAGCAGTTGCAGCACTGCGCTGACCCCCAGGAAGGCCGAGACGGACAGCTGCATGAAGCCGTATTCCACGCCGAAATCCCGCGCCATGGCCGGCAGCGAGGGCAGGAAGATGTTCATCGAAAGCGCCCCGGCGGCCGAGATGGAAACCAGGGTCAGGATGCTTGGCCGGCGGGGAAGGGAAGGGGTCGCGCTGCTCATGCCCGCACCTTTGCCCGGCCGGCGGGCAAAGGCAATCGCCTGTTTACAGGGCACAGTTTCGCGTCAATGCGCCGAGCCGCCGAAATCGTGGAAGATCAGGAAGGCGCCCAGGCAGATGCAGGCAAAGCCGGCCGCCACGTTCCAGGTCAGCTTCTCGCCCAGCCACGCCCAGGAGAACAGCACGAAGACCGACAGGCTGATGACCTCCTGGATGGTCTTGAGCTGCGCGGCGTTGAAATGGCCGTAGCCGCTGCGGTTCGCGGGCACCTGCAGCACATATTCGAAGAAGGCGATGCCCCAGCTGACCAGGATGACCAGCATGAGCGGCGCGGTCTTGAACTTCAGGTGCCCGTACCAGGCGACGGTCATGAACAGGTTCGACAGGATCAGCAGGCCGATGGTGACGAACGGCAC
Organism: Paracoccus sp. FO-3; assembly: GCF_006386455.1. Lineage (NCBI taxonomy): Bacteria > Pseudomonadati > Pseudomonadota > Alphaproteobacteria > Rhodobacterales > Paracoccaceae > Paracoccus > Paracoccus sp. FO-3. The sequence continues at coordinate 10,324 of NZ_VCBQ01000001.1, forward strand.
CGGCAGGTTCATTCACCGCGATCCCAGCTGCGATGCTTTTCAAGATTGCCGAAGCGGGTGAAGCGGCCCTCGAAGGATAGCTCGACCGTGCCGATCGGGCCGTGGCGCTGCTTGCCGATGATGACCTCGGCCTTGCCGTGGCAGGATTCCATGACCTGCTGCCAGGTGGCCATCTTGTCGAGGTCGTGGTCGGCGGGCTTTTCGCGCTCGCGGTAATATTCCTCGCGGAAGACGAACATCACGATGTCGGCATCCTGCTCGATGCTGCCGGATTCGCGCAGGTCGGACAGCTGCGGGCGCTTGTCCTCGCGGCTCTCGACCTGGCGCGACAGCTGCGACAGCGCGACGACGGGGATGTCCAGTTCCTTGGCGACGGCCTTCAGCCCTTGGGTGATCTCGCTCACCTCGTTGACGCGGCTGTCCTTGGCCGAGGCGGCGCGCAAAAGCTGGAGATAGTCCACGATCAGCAGGTCCAGCCCCATGGTGCGCTTGAGCTTGCGGGCGCGGGCGGCCAACTGGTTGATCGGCAGGGCGGGGGTGTCGTCGATGTAAAGCGGGCAGTTCTGCAAGTCATGCGCGGCCTTGACGAAGCGGCGGAACTCGTCCTCGGTCATGTCGCCGCGGCGGATCGCCTCGCTGGGCACTTCGGCCGCCTCGGACAGGATGCGCGCGGCCAATTGCTCGGCCGACATCTCCAGGCTGAAAAAGCCCACGACGCCGCCCGCCACCGTGCCGTGGCTGCCGTCAGGCAATTCGCCCAGGCGATGCGCGCGGGCGACGTTGAAGGCGATGTTCGTGGCCAGCGAGGTCTTGCCCATCGACGGCCGCCCGGCCAGGATGACCAGGTCCGAACGGTTCAGCCCGCCCATCTTGCCGTCCAGGTCCACGAGCCCGGTCGAGATCCCCGACAGCCCGCCGCCGCGGCTGAAGGCGGCATTGGCGGCGTTCAGCGCCCCGGTGACGGCGGCCAGGAAGCTCTGGAAGCCGCGCTCGGCCACGCCCTGCTCGCCGAGCTTGTAGAGGATCTGCTCGGCCTCCTTGATCTGCTCCTCGGCGGAATCGCTGACCGTGACGGTGGCGGCGCGCGCGGCGATGTCCTGCCCCAGCCCGATCAACTCGCGGCGCAGGGCGAATTCGCGGATCATCTGCGCATAGTCGCGCGCGGCATGGGACGAGATCGCCGCCCCCGCCAGCCGCGCCAGATAGGCCGGGCCGCCCAGTTCCTTCAGGCCCGCGTCATGCTCCATGAAGGCCTTGATCGTGACCGGGCTCGCCAGGGCGTTCCTGGCGATGCGCTCGGCGCAGATCTCGTAGATGCGGCGATGGACCGGGTCGTAGAAATGCCCGGCCTGGATGATGCGCGAGACGTGGTCGTAGACCTCGTTATTGGTCAGGAGCGCGCCCAGCAATTGCTGCTCGGCCTCGATCGAGAAGGGCACCGCCTGCGCGGCGGCGGCCTCGGCGATCTCGCCGGGCTTCCTGATTTCGACGGCGCGCAACTCGCTCATCCCATGGTCTCCGACCTTCGACTCGGCTGGGGGCCGTTATCCACCTTATGCGCCCCGCGGTCCATCGGGATATGCTGTGGATAAGCTGTGGGCGGAATGCCGCGCCTGCACGGGTGGCAAGGGCGGCATGGGTATTTGGCCAACAGAGAAGGACAGGGCGGTGCCCCGGTCTTCTTCGTTGCTCAAATACCCCCTTGCCACCGTGCAGCCGGGCCGGCCGGATCAGGGATGCGCGGCCTGCCAGGCGCGGGGATCGGTCAGGAAGCTTTCGACCTCGGAGAGCGTCGCCTCGTCGTAGAAGCCCTGCGCCTTGGCCTCGGCCAGCACGTCCCACCAGGTGCAGAGATGGTGCAGCCTGACGCCGTGGTCCGCCAGGCGCTGCGTGGTTTCCGGGAAGATGCCGTAGTAGAAGATCACCGCCGTATGGCCGCAGGTCGCGCCGGTCTCGCGGATCGCGTCGACGAAGCTCAGCTTCGAGCCGCCGTCGGTGGTCAGGTCCTCGACCAGCAGCACGCGCTGGCCCTCGGTCATGGCGCCCTCGATGCGGGCGTTGCGGCCGTAGCCCTTGGGCTTCTTGCGCACATAGGTCATCGGCAGCTCCAGCCGCTCGGCTACCCAGGCGGCGAAGGGAATGCCCGCCGTCTCGCCGCCGGCCACGTTGTCGAAGGCGGCGAAGCCCGCCTCGCGCAGCACGGTCGCCGCCAGGAAGTCCATCAGCGTCGCGCGGATGCGCGGGAAGCTGATCAGCTTGCGGCAGTCGATATAGGTCGGCCCCTTCAGCCCCGAGGCATAGGTGAAGGGCTCGGCCGCATTGAAATGCACCGCCTTGATCTCCAGCAGCATGCGGGCGGTCAGCCGGGCGATTTCCTCATGCGGGGGGAAGGGCAGGGTCATGCGGGATCCTCGAGGTGCCAGTAGAGCGGGAAGCCGGGGTCGAAGACGGTGACGGTTTCGTCGCCGGCGGGGATATGGGTCGGATATGCGGCGGGCGTCTCGCGCCTGACCAGCCGGATGCGGTCCTCGTTGGGCTCCATGCGGTAGAAAGCGGCGCCGTGGAGCGAGGTGAAGCCTTCCAGCCGGTCGAGCGCCTCCTCCTCCTCGAAGACCTGGGCCAGGATCGACATGGTGTTGGGCGCGGTGAAGCAGCCGGCGCAGCCGCAGGCCGATTCCTTGGCGCGGTCCGGGTGCGGCGCCGAATCGGTGCCCAGGAAGAAGCGCGCGTCGCCCGAGGTCGCCGCGCGGCGCAGCGCCAGCCGGTGCGTCTCGCGCTTGGCGACCGGCAGGCAGTAGTAATGCGGCCGGATGCCGCCCGCCAGGATGTGGTTGCGGTTGATGACCAGGTGATGCGTGGTGATGGTGGCGCCGATGTCGTCGTTGCCCGCGACGTAATCCACCCCGTCCGAGGTGGTGATATGTTCCATCACCACCCGCAGGCCGGGCGTGGCGCGGCGGATCGGGTCCAGGACGCGGTCGATGAACGCCGCCTCGCGGTCGAAGATGTCCACCGCCGGGTCCGTGACCTCGCCGTGGAAGCAAAGCGGGATGCCGGCCTGGGCCATGGCCTCCAGCACGCCGCGCACCTTGTCGAAATCGCGCACGCCCGAGGCCGAATTGGTGGTCGCCCCGGCCGGGTAGAGCTTGACCGCCGAGATGATTCCCTGCGCATGGGCAGCCAGCACATCGGCCGGATCGGTGGTTTCGGTCAGGTAGAGCGTCATCAAGGGACGCAACGTCATTTCCGGGGCCAGGGCGGCGCGGATGCGGTCGCGATAGGCCGCGGCCTGCGCCCCTGTCACCACCGGCGGCACCAGGTTCGGCATGATGATCGCCCGGCCGAAATGGCCGGAAAATGAAGCCACTGCCTGCAACATGGCGCCGTCGCGCAGGTGCAGGTGCCAGTCGTCGGGGCGTCGGAGCGTCACGGATTTGGTCATGATTTTCCCTCTATACCGGGTGCGGCAGCAAGGCCATAGGGCAAAGATCCCGTCCACGGGGGCTCTTGGCATTTCCCCGCCATGGGCGCAGCCTTGCCCGCCTGTTGTTCGTTCATAGGGAATTCGTGATGGGTTTCGGGAAGATGAATTATGCGGCGATGCAGGCGCCGCTGCTGTTGTGGCAGCAGATGGCGCGCATGGCCTGGGAATCGCAGATGGTCATTGCCTTGCGGACGGCGGGGATGATGGGGCTTGTGCGCCAGGACGCGGCCGAGCCGCAGCGCATGGTGGTGGAAAAGGCCGATGCCGCCTCCGAGGCGCTGCAGGCCGCGCTGCGTGCCGCCGGGCGGGGCGAGCGGGCCGACCGGGTGATGGCGGCGGCGCTGCGGCCCTATCGCAAGCGCACCCGCGCCAATGTGCGGCGCCTTTCGGGCAAGAACTGACGGGCGACCGGCGGCGCCGGTCCGCCGGAAATGAAAACGCGCCCGGCGAGGGCGCGTTTCTTTCGGTTTTCGGATCGAGCCCTTGCGGGTTCAGATGTGGGCTCAGATCAGCTTGCCCATGGCGACCGCGGTGTCGGACATGCGGTTCGAGAAGCCCCATTCGTTGTCATACCAGGTCAGGATGCGGCAAAGCTTGCCCTCCATCACCTTGGTCTGGTCCATGTGGAAGACCGAGCTGTGGCTGTCGTGGTTGAAGTCCGAGGAAACCAGCGGCTCGTCGGTATAGCCCAGGATGCCCTTCAGCGGGCCGTCGGCGGCGGCGCGGATGGCCTGGTTGATTTCCTCGACCGAGGTGTCGCGGGCGGCTTCGAAGACCAGGTCCACGACCGAGACGTTGGGCGTCGGCACGCGGATCGCCACGCCGTCCAGGCGGCCCTTGAGTTCGGGCAGCACCAGGCCCACGGCCTTGGCCGCGCCGGTCGAGGTCGGGATCATCGACAGCGCCGCGGCGCGGGCGCGATACAGATCCTTGTGCATGGTGTCGAGCGTCGGCTGGTCGCCGGTATAGCTGTGGATCGTGGTCATGAAGCCGCGGGCGATGCCGATCGAATCGTTCAGCACCTTGGCCACCGGCGACAGGCAGTTCGTCGTGCAGCTGGCGTTCGAGACGACGATGTCGTCCTTTGTCAGCGTGTCGTGGTTCACGCCGAAGACGATGGTCTTGTCGGCATTGTCGCCGGGGGCCGAGATCAGCACCCGCTTGGCGCCGGTCGACAGGTGCGGCTGCACCTTTTCCTTGGAGGCGAAGATGCCGGTGCATTCCATGATGACGTCGATGTCGCCCCAGGGCAGGTCGGCCGGGTTGCGGATCGCCGTGACCTTGATCGGACCGCGGCCGACGTCGATCGAATCGCCCGAAACCGTGACCTGGGCGGGGAAGCGGCCGTGGACCGAGTCGTAGCGCAGCAGATGCGCATTGGTTTCGACCGGGCCCAGGTCGTTGATCGCCACGACCTCGATATCATTGCGCCCCGATTCGATGATCGCGCGCAGCACGTTCCGACCGATCCGGCCAAAGCCGTTGATCGCTACCTTGACAGCCATAGGTTTCCTCCGCCGCTGATGATGTTCGCGCTGCAAATAGCCCGCATCGCCGGGGGAATGCAAATGCCTGCAAGCGGAAGGGGCGGAAACTCGGCGGAAAGGGGGGTGCCGGGGGCATGGTTGCGACGTATGGTCGCTGCCGCTGCGCCCGGCCGGCGGCGGGGATGGCCGGCGCGGGCGGCGCAAGCCGCTTGCCGCGGTGCCGAATGCTGCAGGGCGGCGAATCGCGGCGCCGAGGTCAGCGCCAGAAGCTGAGATATTCGATGAGGCTGGCGAACGCCTTGCCCAGGAACAGCGGCAGGTTCCAATGCAGCACCAGCGCATCCGCCGCGAAGAGGCCCAGGACCAGGAGCCCCAGCACGAGCGCGATCTGATTTGTCATGCCATCCGTCCCGTCCATGCCGTCCCCCGGCGCGATGCGCCGTCCCGCCCCCTGCTAGGGCAGAGGCCGGGGCCGGGCAAGCCTTTGCGGCCTGCCGCCGCACCGCGCCTTGCGCCATGCGGCCTGCCGTCTGTCCGTGCCGTCATTGCGGCGGGCCTTGGGGGGCCTTGGGCAGCCTGCGACGGGTTTTCGGATTGCGGCGGGCGGGATCCGTCAGCCGGGCGGGGCTTGCGGTTCCTCATCCGCCTCCTCCTCGGCTTCCTGGGCGATCAGGAACAGGTCGCCCGCCGCCTCCATGCGGCGGATCGTGACCACGACCTGGTCCATCGCCTCCTCGGCGTCGCGGGCCGAGACCTTGCCGAGCGCCTCGATCTCTTCGCGCATCGACTCGGCCAGGCGCGAGGAAATGCCGCCCAGCAGGAAATCCACGGTTTCGCGCGCCGGACCGCGGGCGCCGGCCAGCGCCTTGAGCAGCACGGGATTGTCCACCTCGCGCAGGATGCGGGCGATGTCGCGCCGGTCGATGCGGCGCGGGATATGCGCCCAGGTGAAGATGGTCTTGCGCACCTCGCCGGCAAAGGCGGCATCGTCGTCCTCGAGCCCGGCCAGGACGCCGTCGCGCATGCTGGAGGGCGAGAAGTTCAGGATCGCGCCGACCTTTTCGCCCGCCTTGCCCTCCAGTGCCGGCTGCGGCACGGCGTCGGCGGCATGGAGCAGCGCCCGGCCGATGCGTTGCAGCGCCTCGGGAGTGATGCCGCCGGTCAGCGACATGGCATAGGCGATCTGGCGCGCGCGTTCCTGTTCGAGCAGGCCGAACACCTCGGCCGCGCGCGGCACCGGCAGTTTCGAAAACATCACCGCCCCGATCTCGACCGCTTCGGTGCGGGCCAGTTCGACCAAGAGCGCGGGGGGCAGGGCGGCGATGCTGTCCCAGGGGTTGCCGGCGCCGTTGAGCGCCGCCATGCGCCGCAGCTGGTCGGTCGTGTCGGGCGAAAGATGCCCGTCGAGCAGGTCCAGCGTGCCGTCGATGTCGCCCGGAAAGGACAGGCCGACCGCTTCCAGCCTGTCGCAGAACTCGGCCACGATGGCATTGCGCGTCTCGCGGTCGATCATCCCCATCAGCGCCATTTCCTGCGCCAGGTCGGTCTGCAGTTCCGGCGGCAGCCGGGCGAGGTCGATGTCCCCGCCCTCGGCCAGCACCAGCCGCACGATCACCGCAGCCTTTTGCCGCGGACTGAGCCCCGCCGTCGCCCCGAGCGCCGGAACACCCATGGATTGCCCCCGATTCCAAACCTGTCGGGGGCAATCTGGCAGGAAAAAGCGAACGCCGGGTTAATGCGCGCCGTTTTCGCCGAACACGCGGGCGAAAATCGTGTCCACGTGCTTGGTGTGATAGCCCAGGTCGAACTTTTCCTCGATCTCGGCGGGGGACAGCGCGGCCGTCACCTCGGCGTCGGCCAGCAGCTCGGTCTTGAAATCGGCGCCCTGTTCCCAGACCTTCATGGCGTTGCGCTGGACCAGGCGATAGGCGTCCTCGCGGCTGACGCCGGCCTGGGTCAGGGCCAGCAGCACGCGCTGCGACATGACCAGCCCCTTGAACTTGTTCATGTTCCTGAGCATGTTCTCGGGGTAGACCACCAGCTTTTCGATCACGCCGGCCAGGCGGTTCAGGGCGAAGTCCAGGGTGATGGTCGCATCCGGAGCGATGCCGCGCTCGACCGAGGAATGGCTGATGTCGCGTTCGTGCCACAGCGCCACATTCTCCATCGCCGGCACCACGGCCATGCGCACAAGGCGGGCAAGGCCGGTCAGGTTCTCGGTCAGCACCGGGTTCCGCTTATGCGGCATGGCCGAGCTGCCCTTCTGGCCGGGGCTGAAATATTCCTCGGCCTCCAGCACCTCGGTGCGCTGCATGTGGCGGATCTCGATGGCGATGTTCTCGATCGAGCTGGCGATGACGCCCAGCGTGGCGAAGAACATCGCGTGGCGGTCGCGCGGGATGACCTGGGTGCTGATCGGTTCGGGCGAGAGGCCCATCTTGGCGCAGACATGCTCTTCGACCGCGGGGTCGATGTTGGCGAAGGTGCCGACCGCGCCGGAAATGGCGCCGGTCGCCACTTCCTCGCGGGCGCGCAGCAGGCGTTCGCGGCCCCGCGCCATCTCGGCGTAGAAGCGGGCGAAGGTCAGGCCCATGGTCGTCGGCTCGGCATGGATGCCGTGGCTGCGGCCGATGCGGACGGTGTCCTTGTGCTCGTAGGCGCGTTTCTTCAGCGCGGCCAGCACCTTGTCCATGTCGGCCAGCAGGATGTCGGCGGCGCGCACCAGCTGCACGTTCAGCGTGGTGTCCAGCACGTCCGAGCTGGTCATGCCCTGGTGGACGAAGCGCGCCTCCTCGGCGCCGATATGCTCGGCCAGGTGGGTCAGGAAGGCGATGACGTCATGCTTGGTCACGGCCTCGATCTCGTCGATGCGGGCGACGTCGAACTCCACGTTCCTGGCCTTCCAGACGGCCTCGGCATTCTCGCGCGGGATCACGCCAAGGTCGGCCTGGGCGTCGCAGGCATGCGCCTCGATCTCGTACCAGATGCGGAACTTGGTCTCGGGCGACCAGATGGCGACCATTTCGGGACGGGCATAGCGCGGGATCATGCAGGGCTCCTTGGGTTTGCCGGGGTTTTAGCGGCAAGGCCCCGGACCCGCAACCGCGGCGGCAGGGGCCGCGGCGGCCCCTGCGCGGCTGTTGCCGATTCAGGCCAGGACGACGAGCGGCTGGCCGTTCTTCGAGTGGCGATGCGCCAGCTTGCGCGCCTTGCGCCCCGAGGCCAGCATCCGCGCCCCCGCGGGGGCATGGGTGCGCTGGGTCAGTTCGGGGAAGATGGCGAGGATTTCCTCGACCGCCGTGGCGGGCAGGGCGGCAAGGGCCTGCGGGCCCAGATACAGCGACTCGGTCGCGGTGCCGTTGGCCCGGACCACCTCGTGCTGGTCGAAGAGGATATGGACATATTCCACCTCGGCCAGGTCCGTGGCCAGATCGACGCCCTCGATCTGCAAAAGCTGCTTGGCGGCGACCAGGATCTCGTCGGTGCCGAACATCCGCAGGGCGACGCGCGAGCGCAGCAGGATCCGGTGCTGCGGCGAGACGACCAGGTCCGCCGAGGGCATGTCCGGCCCCAGCGCCCCGGCCCTGATGCGGACGGGCGTCAGCCGGGCGCCATGGGTGGCAAGCCGATGCGCGGCAAAGCGGCGGCGCCCGATCCAGCGGACCGGCTGGGGGCCGTGGTCGGCCGTCAGCACCAGGTCGCCGACCGACAGGCTTTCGACCGGAACCGGGCCCTGGGGCGTGTCGATCAGCGTACCGGCGGTGAAGCAGGGAAAGACGTCGTCGTCGTCAAGGACCAGCGTGCCGGCGGGATTGTAGGCGACGTTGACGACGATGGTGTCGAGAAGATTCTGCACCGCCGCAAGAACGTCGCCGGTCAACGAACCGCCAAGGTCCGAGATGTTCACATCCGCCAGGGTGAGCGGTAGTCCAGCGACGGTGCCGGTGATCTTGACGCTGATATGGTCCTCGGTCAGGGGCTGGTCGGTGACGAAATAGGTGTCTTCGCCCTTCACGACGAAAGAGCCGCCGATCGGGTTGACCTGGACCGTCAGCGAGGCCAGCTCGATGCCGAGGAGCTTGACGGTCAGTCCCACGGCCGCCGTGGACAGCGTGCCGGTGCCGGCGAAGGTGCCGCCCGACAGCTGCGGATCGCCCTCGCCATCCACCAGCGAGACGTCGTCGCCGCGGGACAGCGTGGTGCCGTGGGGTTCGTCCACGTCGTACTGGGTGAACTGGGTGGAGCCGCTGAGTTCGTTCAGCAGAAGATTGTTCCCCAGAACCAGGACCGGGGTCTCGGCCTCCAGGTCGATGGTCGCGTCGGGTATTTTGGTGAAATAAGGCATTCTAAGATCCTGTAGCAGGCAGGGCTGCGCCCATGCCGTAGGCTGGAAACCAGCCATCCGCCGACCCCAGAGGACGGATGACCGCACGTCTTGCAACCAAAACGCCATGCGTCTGGCACAGGATCACTGTAGCCGGTTTCGCGTTCGGGTTTCCATCCATTTTGCAGACAAATTGAACTAATTACGGATTGCCCCCGGTGCAGGGCGCCGAATGTTCCGGCATCTGCGGTCGATCAGCCGGGCCAGCCCCCGGCCCGCCCTTATCGACAAGCGCTGCAGGGACGGGCTGGCGCGCGGAAATCGGGCGATAAGTCCGGCCCTTGGGTGGCTTGGCTTCGCCGTGATGCGGATCTGCCGCGCAATCCTTTCGGAAGCAACGGCGCGCCGCGCGGTCGCGGCCCTGGGCTCCAGCAAGACGTTGCCGTGCGGAGGCGATCGTGGCTCTGGCCCGCCCCCGCCTTTGGAATCTGCGGGGTTCCAGAGCCTGCCGACCCGCGGCGCCGGATTGCCGGTTTCCTGGATCGGGAAATGAAAAAGCCGCCCCGAAGGGCGGCTTTCCGGTTCGTTCCGGGCTGCGGCTCAGCAGCTGTAATACATCGCATATTCGATGGGATGGGGGGTATGCTCATAGGCATAGACCTCTTCCCATTTCAGCTTGATGTAGCCTTCCAATTGGTCGCGGGTGAAGACGTCGCCGGCCAGCAGGAAGTCCATGTCCTTCTCCAGCTCCTCCAGCGCCTCGCGCAGGCTGCCGCAGACGGTCGGGATCTCGGCCAGCTCTTCCGGCGGCAGGTCGTAGAGATCCTTGTCCGAGGCCGGGCCGGGGTCGATCTTGTTCTTGATGCCGTCAAGGCCGGCCATCAGCAGCGCCGCAAAGGCCAGGTAGGGGTTGGCCGCCGGGTCGGGGAAGCGGGCCTCGACGCGCTTGGCCTTGGGCGACTCGGTCCACGGAATGCGCACGCAGCCCGAGCGGTTGCGGGCGGAATAGGCGCGCAGCACCGGGGCCTCGAAGCCGGGGATCAGCCGCTTGTAGCTGTTGGTCGCGGGGTTGGTCAGCGCATTCAGCGCCTTGGCGTGCTTGAGCACCCCGCCGATGAACCACAGCGCCTCTTGCGACAGGTCGGCATATTTGTCGCCGGCAAACAGCGGCTTGCCGTCCTTCCAGATCGACATGTTCACGTGCATCCCGGAGCCATTGTCGCCCTTCATCGGCTTGGGCATGAAGGTCGCGGTCTTGCCATAGGCGGCGGCGACGTTGTGGATGACGTATTTGTATTTCTGGATGTTGTCGGCCTGCTCGACCAGCCCGCCGAAGATCATCCCCAGCTCGTGCTGGGCGGTGGCGACCTCGTGGTGGTGCTTGTCGACCTTGATGCCCATGCGCTTCATGGTCGACAGCATCTCGCCGCGGATGTCCTGGGCGGCGTCGATCGGGTTCACCGGGAAATAGCCGCCCTTGTGGGCCGCGCGATGGGCGAGGTTGCCGTCCTCGTAGACGGTGTCGGTGTTCCAGGCGGCATCGACCGAGTCGAGTTCGAACGAGACCTTCTGCGGCGTGACCGAATAGCGCACGTCGTCGAACAGGAAGAACTCGGCCTCGGGGCCGAAATAGGCCGCATCGCCGATTCCGCTGGATTTCAGATAGGCCTCGGCCTTCAGCGCGGTGCCGCGCGGGTCGCGGGCATAGGGCTCGCCCGTGTCGGGCTCGACCACGTTGCAATGCACGCAGAGGGTCTTTTCGGCATAGAACGGGTCGATATAGGCCGAGGAGGCGTCCGGCATCAGCTTCATGTCGGACTGGTCGATGGACTTCCAGCCGGCGATCGAGGAGCCGTCGAACATGAAGCCTTCCTCGAAGAAGTCCTCGTCCACCAGGTCGGCGACCAGCGTCACGTGCTGCAACTTGCCCTTGGGATCGGTGAAGCGGACGTCGACATATTCGACCTCTTCCGTCTTCATCAGATCCAGAACGTCCTTGACTGTCATTGGGATCCTTCCTCCATCAGTCTGCCCGGCGCCGCCGCGGGGCTGGGGTCATCGGTTTCTTGTTGCGGGTCGGGCGGGATCAGACCGCGTCGTCGCCGGTCTCGCCGGTGCGGATGCGGATGGCCTGTTCGACCGGGATGATGAAGATCTTGCCGTCGCCGATCTTCTCGGTGCGCGCGGCCGAGATGATGGCGTCGACGGCGGCCTCGACCAGGTCGTCGGGCAGCACCATCTCGATCTTCACCTTGGGCAGGAAGTCCACGACATATTCCGCGCCGCGATAAAGCTCGGTATGGCCCTTCTGCCGGCCAAAGCCCTTGACCTCGGTGACCGAGAGGCCCTGGACGCCGACTTCCTGAAGTGCCTCTTTCACATCGTCCAGTTTGAAGGGCTTGATGATGGCTTCGACTTTCTTCATCGCCTGATCCTTCTCTCGCGACTTGCCTGCGACCTGATTGGCGGGTTTGATGATGCGGGTAAATGGGGCAGGGCCAGGATCATGCGGCCGATCGCATTTGCCCGGCCGATATGCGTATATTTCGTGCAGAACGATGATAATTTAGGCAGTCACCATGTTTCATGGCACCGAAATCCTGACGACCGCTCAAATGCGCGCCATCGAATCTGCCGCGATGGCCAGCGGCCGGGTCACGGGCGCAGAGTTGATGGAGCGTGCCGGCTGCGCCGTCGCCGGGCAGATCCGGCTGCGCTGGCCCAAGGCGGGCCTGGCGGTGGTGCTGTGCGGGCCGGGCAACAACGGCGGCGACGGCTATGTGGTCGCGCGGCACCTGCACCGGGCGGGCTGGCAGCTGCGGGTGCTGGGCATGGACAATGCCGCCGGCGCGGATGCGGCCCGGATGAAGGCCGAATGGCGGGCGTCGGGCCCGATCCTGCCCCTGACCGAGGATGCCCTGCGCGAGGGCCCCGATGCGGATGTCTATGTGGACGCGATCTTCGGCACCGGCCTGACCCGCGCGCCCGAGGGCGAGATCGCCGCGATCCTGGATCATCTGGGCGGCTCGGGCGGCGATTGGGCGTTCTTCCGCGAACGGCTGGTGGCGGTGGACTGCCCCAGCGGATTGTGCCTCGACAGCGGCGCCTTTCCCGGCCGGCCGCGCGAGCCCGGCGATTTCGACCTGCGCGCCCGGCTGACCGTCGCCTTCGACAGCCCCAAGCCTGGGCATCTGCTGGAACGCGGGCCGGAATGCTGCGGCGAGCTGGTCGTCGCCGACATCGGCCTGCGGCATTGGAGAGAGCGCAACATCGACGGCCGCGGGTTCCGGCCCGCCCGGCTGACCGGCATCTGGCCCCCGTTCGATATTCCCGACGCGCGGTCTGGCACGGTGCTGGCCGACCGGCTTGCCAAGCGGTCGTCCTCGCATCCCCACAAGTTCAGCCACGGCCATGCGCTGGTCGTTGCCGGCGGGCCGGGCAGGGGTGGGGCGGGGCGCCTGTCGGCCCGCGCCGCCCTGCGCATCGGCGCGGGCCTGGTGACGCTTGCGCCGCCGGCCGAGGCCCTGCCGGCCCATGCCGGCCCGCCCGATGCGCTGATGCGCCGGGGAATCGACGATCCGGCCGGGCTGCAGGACATGCTGGCGGACCGCCGGATCAACGCGCTCTGCATCGGTCCCGGCTGCGGGGTCGAGCGCGCGGCGGCGCTGCTGCCCGCGATCCTGGGCGCGGGGCGGGCGGCGGTGCTGGATGCCGATGCGCTGACCGTCCTGTCCCGCGACCCCGGCCTGATGGCGGTGCTGCACGAGAACTGCGTGCTTACCCCCCATGCGGGCGAGTTCGGGCGCGTCTTTCCCGATCTTGCCGCGCGCCTTGACCATCCGCCTGCGCCTGCCGGCATCGGCGATGCCCAGGCGTCCGATCCGGCGCGGATGGCGCGGTTCCTGGCGGAACATGCGGCCTATCGCGAGGAATTGGCAAAAATGCGCGGCCCGCTTTATTCGCGGCTCGACGGCGCCCGCGACGCGGCCGCGCGCTGCGGCGCCGTCGTGCTGCTGAAGGGCCCCGACACGGTGATCGCCGCCCCCGACGGGCGGGCTTGCATCCATTCCGCCTTCGACGTGCCCTGGCTGGCGACGGCGGGCGCGGGCGACGTGCTGGCGGGGATCATCGCCGGCCTTCTGGCCCGCGGCCTGCCGGGGCTGGAGGCGGCGGCAACCGGCGCCCGGCTTCATGCCGAGGCGGCGCGTCGCTTCGGTCCCGGTCTGATCGCCGACGATCTGCCCGAGGCGCTGCCCGCCGTGCTGCGTGGGATGGGAGTCTGAAATTACCCCTCGCATGTGGGCGGTGGCTTTGCTAGACAGCGCGCCATTGCGGGTGTGGCGAAATTGGCAGACGCACCAGATTTAGGTTCTGGCGCCGCAAGGCGTGGGGGTTCAAGTCCCTCCACCCGCACCATTTTGAAAGCAGACGATAATCCGCCTGCGATCGCAATGGTGCCGGCCCTTGGCTCAAGGCGTTTCGGCACATTTTCGGCGCGGTCATGTTCGGTTCCCGGCGGCGTTGCGCCGCCTTTGGCTTGCGCTTTCGGTCGGCCTGGGACCGGAACTTCCAGACCAGGGCGGGCGTCTTGTGCCCGGTGAGGGGCTGAATACACCCTAGCTTCGGCATATCGCCCGCCGTGGATCACCAGCCGGCCGGCGTCATCCAGGGCGCCGATCTTCTCGCGCATGTCCTCTACAGCCCGCTTCCCAAGCGGGCCCATGTGGCGGCTGATCCGGGGGCGTTCCTTGCGATGGGCGCGCAGCCGGGCCGGATTCTTCCTTGGCCAGTTTGATCCCCGTCAAAGCGCGTCGTGGCCGGATGTGCCCTACAGGGCATGGTAACTGGTCTGGGGGTGGAAATGACCCGTCTTTTCATGCTTCTGTTGTCCATCAGCCTGACGACGCTCGCCGGGATCGGCGTGATCATCGTCCTGGCGATGGGATTTTACGATCTGCGCGCCATCCTTCTGGCTGCCGCCGGGGGTGCGATCATCGCCTTGCCCATCACCTGGTATGTCGCCGGGAAGCTGAAGGACAGCATGGGCTAGCAAGCGCCGGGCGCCAGCCCGCAGGGCAGGCAATCAGCCGCGGGGCTGGTCTGCCCGTCAAGCCGCCAGCGCATCCGCGCAGGCGGCAGCCGTGCTTTTTTCCGGCATATCCAAGGCCCAAAAGCCGAAAGGAACGGTCCTGCCCATTTGCGGCGGGGCTTTCCTGCTTTGTTGATTCCCGCGCGGGGGCTGCCCCGGCGGGCCGGCCGCAAGCGCGGGTCGGCCGAAGCCGCCGGCCCCGGATGACCCGGCGGCAAGGAAAGACAGGGCCCCGCGAATCCATCGCAACCTGGGGGTGTTCGCCGCCGCCGCGCAGGGCGCTCATTAAAATCAAGCAAAAACAACATATTGACGTGCCGCTGTTAAGAAATTGTTAACCTGTCTTAAAGGGCAACTGGCCTAAACCGAACAGATCGTTTTAATTGTAAGTCATTGCGTGATCTCTATTGTTGGTTGGTGAGTGATGTTGGTGAATGGCAAGGCCACGCATGCCGCTGGCATGCATTATACCCCTGGCGACAACGGTTGCCTGAGCTTTCTTCAGGTTCCGGGAATCGGGGTCGGCAGCCGAAGCTTCTCGGGCTCGGTGGCGGACTGGTGCGAGCAGGGGTTCTCGATCTGCGAAAGCTACCTGATCGAGGCGCAGACCCTTTCCATCGAAGGCGATCCCTCGGGGTTCGTCGCCATGGCCGAGGCGCAGTTCGACGACGAGCTGGCCGACGAGGTGCTGCTGCACGCCAATGCCCTGCTGAGGGGCATGGCCTTCCGCCGGCTGGGCGGGCGGCTGCAACTGGTCGAAACCGGCGACGAGCCCCTGGGCCTAAACTGGACCGCCATCGCGAACCTGTGGTGCGCGATGGAGACGACCAAGGGCGACATGCGCCTGCCGCGCCTTGAGCCGCAGTTCGAAAAGCGGATGCGCGCGGCGATGCGCCTGTCCTGAACGGGACGGCGGCGCCGGGACGCTTGGATCGGCGGCCGGTTTTGTCTAAGACGGCGTTCCAGTCAGCAGAGGATGCCGCCCGTGGACGCGACCGACCGCATTGCCCGCACCATCGCCGCCGAGATCAGCGCCAGCCCCGCCCAGGTGGCGGCGGCGACCGGCCTCTTGGACGGGGGGGCGACGGTTCCCTTCGTCGCGCGCTATCGCAAGGAGGTCACGGGCGGGCTGGACGACACGCAGCTGCGCACGCTGGCCGAACGGCTGGCCTATCTGCGCGAACTCGAGGCGCGACGGGCGGCGATCCTGGATACGATCCGCGGCCAGGGCAAGCTGACCGAGGATCTGGCCCGCGCCATCGCCGGGGCCGAGACCAAGGCCACGCTGGAAGACATCTATCTGCCCTTCAAGCCCAAGCGCCGCACCAAGGCGATGATCGCGCGCGAAAACGGGCTGGAGCCGCTGCTGCGCGCCATCCAGGAGAACCGCAGCCCCGAGCCCGAGGCGCTGGCGGCGGGCTATCTGACCGAGGCGGTGCCGGATGTGAAATCGGCGCTGGACGGGGCGCGCGACATCCTGGTCGAGGAACTGTCCGAGAATGCGGCGCTGCTGGGCCGGCTGCGCGAATTCATGCAGGCCGAGGCGATCATTTCCGCCAAGGTGGTGCCGGGCAAGGAGCAGGTCGGCGCCAAGTTCAGCGATTATTTCGACCAGTCCGAGAAATGGGCCGCGATCCCGGCGCATCGGGCGCTGGCGATCCTGCGCGGCGCCAAGGAAGAGGTGCTGACCATCGAGATCGCGCCCGAGCCGGAAACCGGCGCGGCGCGGGCCGAGGGCATTGTCGCCTCGGCGCTGGGTCGGCTGGGCGACCAGCCGGGCGACAGGTGGCTGCGCAAGGTGGCGGGCTGGTGCTGGCGGGTGCGGCTGTCGAACACGATGTATATCGACCTGCTGACCGAATTGCGCACCCGCGCCCATGCCGAGGCGATCCGGGTCTTTGCCCGCAACCTGCGCGACCTGCTGCTGGCCTCGCCCGCCGGGCCGCGCGCGACCATCGGCCTGGACCCCGGCATCCGCACCGGGGTCAAGCTGGCCGCGGTGGACGGCACCGGCAAGCTGGTCGAGACGGCGACGCTCTATCCCTTCCCGCCGAAATCCGACCTGCGCGGGGCGGAAGCCGCGCTGGCCGCCGCCATCACCCGCCACAAGATCGAGCTGATCGCCATCGGCAATGGCACCGCCAGCCGCGAGACCGAGCGTTTCGTGGCCGAGGTGCTGAAACGCCTGCCCGAGGGGGTGAAGCAGCCGGTGAAGGTGATCGTGTCCGAGGCCGGCGCCTCGGTCTATTCGGCCTCGGAACTGGCGGCCAAGGAGTTCCCCGGCCTCGACGTGTCGCTGCGCGGTGCGGTGTCCATCGCCCGGCGCTTGCAGGATCCGTTGGCCGAGCTGGTCAAGGTGCCGCCCGAATCCATCGGCGTCGGCCAGTATCAGCATGACGTGGACCAGCGGCAGCTGGCGAAAACGCTGGAGGCGGTGGTCGAGGATGCGGTGAACGCGGTGGGGGTGGACCTGAACACCGCCTCGGCGCCGCTCTTGGCGCATGTCGCCGGGCTGGGGCCGTCGCTGGCGCAGAACATCGTCGCGCATCGCGATGCCTCGGGCGCCTTCCGCTCGCGCGCGGCCTTGAAGAAGGTGACGGGGCTTGGCCCGCGCGCCTTCGAGCAATGCGCGGGCTTCCTGCGCATCCGCGAGGGCGACGAGCCGCTGGACGCCTCGGCCGTCCATCCCGAGGCTTACGGCGTCGCCCGCCGGATCGTCGCCGCCTGCGGCCGCGACATCCGCCAGATCATGGGCAATGGCGCGGCGCTGAAGGACATCCGGGCGGAAGCCTTTGTCGATGAGCATTTCGGCCTGCCCACCATCCGCGACATCCTGTCGGAACTGGAAAAGCCCGGCCGCGACCCGCGCCCGAGCTTCGTCACGGCAAGCTTTGCCGAAGGGGTCGAGGATATCAAGGATCTGCGCCCCGGCATGGCCCTGGAGGGCACGGTGACGAATGTGGCGGCCTTCGGCGCCTTCGTCGACATCGGCGTGCATCAGGACGGGCTGGTGCATATCAGCCAGCTGGCCGACCGTTTCGTGAAGGATCCGAACGAGGTGGTGAAGGTCGGCGACGTGGTCAAGGTGCGCGTGACCGAGGTGGACGTGGCCCGCAAGCGCATCGGCCTGACCATGCGCAAGGACGGCGGCGCCAGCGCCAGGGATGCGCAGAAGGAGCGCGGCCCCAAGGCCCAGCCGGCGCGCGGTCCGAAATCCGCCGCCCCCGCCGGCAAGGAACAGCCGGGCGCCCTGGGCGCGGCGCTGCTGAACGCGCTGCGCAAGAACTGAGCGGGCCGGCCGTCCTCAGTCCGAGACCGAGGATCGCCGGGGGACCAGTTCCGGCAGGTCCGCATCGACCGTGCGGCCGGTCCCCTCGATCCGGTCCAGCAGCAGGTGGACCGCCTGCTCGGCGATCGCCGGAAGATGCAGGTCCAGGGCGGTCAGCGGCGGATCGGACAGCTTCGCCCGCAGCCCGTCATAGCGGGTGGCGATGCGCAATTGCCGGGGCATCGCCAGCCCCAGCTCATGCGCCGCGCGCACCGCGCCGCTGGCAAAGGCGTCGATGGCGGCGAATATCCCGTCGATCGAGGGGTCCGCGCGCAGCAGGCGCAGGGTTTCGCGATAGGCGATCTCCTCGCCCTCTTCCTCGTCCAGGGCGACCAGGGTGGCTTGCTGGCCGCGCCGGGCGACGAAGGCGCGATAGGCCTCAGCGGCCTCGATCTGGCTGGTGCGCGGGGTCGCGCCGACCAGCGCGGCGACATGGCGGCAACCCTGCTGCGCCAGATGGTCCAGCAGCAGCAGCGCGGTTTCCCGCGAGCGGATGTTGACGGCGGGTATGTCGGGCCGGCCCGGCACGGTGCCGATGGAGACGACGGGGATCTTGCGCTGCTCGAACAGGGCGACCAGCGGGTCGTCGCGCATGGGCTCGACCAGGATCACCCCGTCGAAGGCGACCGAGCCCTGGCTGCGGATCGCCGGATGCGGCGGGATCAGGCACAGCGCCAGCTGGCGGGTCAATGCCGACATCGCGGCCGAGGCTGCGATCTCCATCAGGAAGCCCAGCCGCGACGGCCCGGCGGCAATGGCGAAGGGCATCGAGGAGGCCAGCGCGATGGTGCCGCTGCGGCCGCTGCGCAGCGCCCGCGCCATGCTGCTGGGGTGATAGCCGATCTCCTCGGCGATGGCGTGGATGCGCTTGCGGGTCTCGGGGTCGACGTGGCGGCGGCCGCTGAAGGCATGGGAAACGGTCGTGACCGACACCCCCGCGGCCCTGGCCAGATCCGATATGGTGGGCTTGCGCAATGCGTCCTCATTCGCCGCTTTTCGCGGCAAGGCTAGCAGCATCGCCGCACCGGAGGCAACAAAACGATTTGCACGAATCGCGCCGCGTGGTATTTCGGGGGTAAGCAAAACGATTTGCATAAATGTAAACGCCGCTTCAACAACAGGGAAACGCCACGATGGCCAATGCAAAGACGCTTACGCCGCCCGATCCGGTGGACCGGGTTCTGCCGCCGAGGGATCTGATCCTTTACGGCTTCCAGCACGTGCTGGTGATGGCCGCATCGCCGATAACGGCGGTGTTTCTGGTGGCGCAGACGCTGGGCTTCGACCCGGCGCTGACCGTGTCGATCATCAGCGCCACCTTCCTGGTCTGCGGGCTGGGCTCGATCCTGCAAAGCTTCGGGCCGGCCGGTTTCGGGGCGCGGCTGCCCTTCATCATGGTTCCGGGCGGCGCCCCCATCGCGATCTTCCTGGCCATCGCCAGCCAGACCGACGTGCAGACGGCGGTGGGCGCGGTGCTGATGACCGGAGTGTTCTATTTCCTGGCGCTGCCGGTCTTTCGCCGGTTGCTGCGCTTTTTCCCGCCCATCGTGGTGGGCACCATGCTGCTGCTGGTGGCGGTCAACCTGGTCAAGATCTATGGCGGCACCATCACCGGCAAGCCCGGCAGCGAGGGCTTTGCCGATCCGGTCAATGTCGGGCTGGCGCTGGCGACCATCGCGCTGACGGTGATCTTCTCGCGCGTGTTCACCGGCACGCTCCAGCGCATCTCGGTGATGCTGGGGCTGATCGCGGGAACGCTGCTGGCGGCGGCGCTGGGCCGGCTCGACCTGTCGGGCGTGATGCAGGGACCGCTGGTCGCGGTGCCGCAGCTGTTTCCGTTCGGGATGCCGAAGTTCGACCTGATCGCCTCGCTGCCGCTGATCATCTTCTCGATCATCTCGATGGCCGAGGCGACCGGCCAGACCATCGCCACCGCCGAGATCGTGGACCGCAAGGGCGACGCCCATGCCATCGTGCCGCGCACCATCCGCGGCGATGCGGTGGCCTCGATCCTGGGCGGGCTGTTCGGCACCTCGCTGATCATCACCTCGGGCGAGAACATCGGCATCGTCCGCGCGACCGGGGTGCGCTCGCGCCATGTCACCGCCATGGCGGGGGTGATCCTGGTGCTGATCGCGCTGCTGGCGCCGGTGTCGCGGCTGGCCAGCGTCCTGCCCGGCCCGGTCGTCGGCGGCACGGCCGTCATCGTCTTTTCCATCATCGGCGTGATCGGCATCCATGTGCTGAGCCGCGTCGACCTGCGCGAACATGGCGCGATGTTCACGCTGGCCTCGGGGCTGGCCATGGGGCTGATGCCGATCCTGGTGCCCGGCGTCTACAGCCAGTTCCCGCAATGGTCGCAGATGATCCTGGGCAATGGGCTGGCGATGGGCACGATCACCGCGGCCGTGGTCAACGCCTTCTTCCAGTTCAGCGCCCCCAAACCTGTCGATGCCACGGAGCATGCCTGATGACCGACCTGCGCCAGACCTTTGCCCGAACCGACGAGACGATCGTCGCGCCGGGGCGCCTGCTTCTTGACGGAGGGCCGCAGCGCGACATGGCCGTGCTGCTGCGTGCCGGCCGCTTTGCCGATGTCGGCCAAGCCGCCGCGCTTTGCGCCCGCCATCCCCAGGCGCGGCTGGTCGAACTGCCCGATCACCTGATGATGCCGGGCTTCATCGACACCCACACCCACCTGACGCAATCGCTGGGCAAGTCGCTGGTCTTCGGCGAACCCTCCGAGATCTTTCGCCGCATCTGGGTGCCGCTGGAGGGCAGCCTGGACGAACACATGGTCTACCTGTCCTCGAAGCTGGCGGCGCTGGAATGCCTGCGGGGCGGCTTTACCACGGCGATCGACGCCGGCACGCGCTCGGCCGGCCATATCGGCAAGCTTGCCCTTGCCTCGCGCGAGGTGGGGTTGCGGCTGGTGGTGGCGCAGATCTGCAACGACCTGGGCGGCGCGGCGGTGGTGCCGGATCGCGGCCAGATCCTGCGCAACGCCCAGGCGCACCTGGCCGCCTGCCAGGGCGATCCGCTGATCCATGCCTCGCTGGCCATCTCGATCCCCGAGGTGGCCAGCGACGAGATGCTGCGCGAGGTCTCGGCCATGGCGGCCGAGGCGGGCGTGACCTTCCAGACCCATGTGAACGAGCATCTGGTGGCGGTCGAACGCTCGCTGGTCGCGCATGGCCGCCGGCCGCTGGAGCATCTGGCCCATGTCGGCGCGCTGGGGCCGCAGACCCTGATCGCGCATTCGACGCTGGTCACGCCGTCGGAGCTGAACCTGCTGCGCGATACCGGCACCGCCGTCGCCTACAACCCCGTCGCCTCGGTCTGGAAGGGGAACGCGGTCGCGCCGGCGTTGCAGATGCAGGCGCTTGGCATCCGCTTCGGGCTGGGCACGGACGGCACGCGGGCCGACGGGTTCCGGCTGATGGACGCGGCCGAAAGCATGCAGCGCGTGGCCTATGGGCTGGCCTCGGGCGACAGTTCCTGCGGCGGCGGCTGGCTGTGGCTGGATGCGGCGACGCGGATGGCCGCCGATGCCGGCGGTCTGGCCGGCGTGACCGGCCGCATCGCCAAGGGGCTGGCGGCCGACTTCCTGCTGGTCGACCTGGACCGGCCCGAATTCACCCCCTCGCACGACCTGAGCTGGGAGCTGGTGCGCTATGGCAACCGCGACCAGATCGACGCGGTCTTTACCAATGGCCGGCTGAGGATGGTGCAGGGCTGGCCGGTGGACTGGGACGCGCGCGCCCTGATGGAAGAGATCAGGGATCTGGCCGCGCCGGCCATCGCCGCCGCGCCGATCCAGCGCATCCATCCGACGGCGGACAGCCTGATCGACATGAGGCTGGCGTGACCCTTTCCATCTTTCTGGGCCTGTCGCTGCTGGTCGCCGCATCCGCATTCGTCCAGGGTGCGGTGGGCATCGGCTTTGCCCTGATCATGGCGCCGGTCTTCGGCTTCGTCGATGCCAGCCACCTGCCCGTCACCCTGCTTATCCTGATGCTGCCGCTGAACTTCCTGGTCGCATGGCGCGAGCGGCAGATGATCGACCGGCAGGGCACCGGGTGGATCACCTTCGGCCGCTTCTTCGGGACGTTCCTGGGCATGGCGGTGCTGGTCGCGCTGTCGGTGCGCCAGCTTGAGATCGCCGTCGGCCTGCTGACGGTGCTGGCCGCCGTCGCGGCCCTGCTGGCGCCGCCCTTCGCCCCCAGCCGCTCGGCCTCGCTGGGGGTGGGGCTGTTCACCGGCGTGACCGAGACGGCGACGGGCATCGGCGGCCCGCCGCTGGCGCTGCTATACCAGCACGCCCCCGGCCCGGTGCTGCGCTCGACCGTGGCGACCTGCTTTCTGGTCGGAGAGGCGATCTCGCTGGTCATCCTGCTGGTCGCCGGGCGGATCGGCGGGCAGCAGATCCTGGCGGCGCTGGCGCTGATCCCGGCGGTGCTGGTCGGCAGCCTGCTGTCGCGGCATGTCCATGCCCATGTCAACGGGCCGGCGCTGCGGCTGGCGGTGCTGGTCTTCTCCATCGTCAGCGGCGCGGCGCTGGTCCTGAAGGGTTAGGGCGCGGGGGCTCAGCCGGACTTGCGCCGCGAGCCCGCGCCCGCCGCCTTCCTGCGGGCGGGCGGCTTTTTCCGGGCCAAGCCCGCGCTTTCGCGCAGCGCCGCCATCAGGTCCACGACATTCTCGCGCTTGGGCGCCGGGCGGGGCTTGATCTTGCGGCCCTCCAGCTTGGCGCGGACCAGGTCCGCCAGCGCCGCCTCGTAACGGTCGTCGAAGGCGGCGATGTCGAACGCGCCCATCTTGGTGGCGATGATATGCTTGGCCAGCTCCAGCATCTCGCCCTTGATCTTCACGGCCGAGATGTCGCGGAACGCCTCGCTGGCCGAGCGCACCTCGTAGTCGAAATTCAGCGTCGAGGCGATCATGCCCGGCCCATGCGCGCGGACCAGCACCGTGCGCACGCGGCGAAACAGCACCGCCCGCGCCAGCGCCGCCGCCTGCTTGCGGCGCATGCCTTCGCGGATCAGGGCAAAGGCTTCCTCGGCCGTCCGGTCCGCCGGCGTCAGGTAATAGGGGCGGTCGAAATAGACGTCGTCGATGTCCTTGCAGGCGATGAAACCCGCGACGGCCAGGGTCTTGTCGCTTTCCGGCATGGCCGCGGCGATCTCGTCGGGGTCCAGGACGACGTAGTCGCCCTCGCCGACCTCGTAGCCCTTGACCTGGTCGTCCTTTTCCACCGGCTTGCCGGTGTCGCTGTCGATGAACTGCCGGCGCACCCGGTTCCCGGTCGCCCGGTTCAGCGTGTGAAAGGCGATGCGTTCCGAGGTCGAGGCCGCGGCGTGAAGCGCGACCGGGCAGCTGACCTCGGCGATCTTCAGCATCCCCTTCCAGATCGCCCGCGGTGCCATGGCCTGCCTTCCCGGTGAAATACGACGTCGGCCCAACGTCCCCAGCCTGGCGGCGGTTCCGGCGGCGCGGGCGGCCTATCCCTGGTCCTTGCGGGGGATGATGCTGATCGCGCCGCTGATCTCCAGCACGGCGGCGTCGATCTGTTGCAGGTTGGCCAGGCCATGCTGGACGCGTGCCGCCTCCAGGATGTCGGTGATGCCCATGCGCGAGCGTTCCAGCGCGGCGCGGTCGACCTCGCCCCGGCTCATCAGCACCGTGGGGGTGCCGTCCAGCCAGGTCGCCAGCCGGGTCGAGCGCATCTTGGCAAAGGACAGGATCACGTCGACGGTGACCAGGGTGATCATCAGCACCACCGCGTTCACGATCGAGAAATCGTCGCCCAGCAGCGCCTGCTGCGTGGTCTCGGCGATGATGAGCAGCAGCACGAGGTCGAAGGGCGTGGTCTGCGCCAGCGTCCGGCGTCCCGACAGCCGGGTCATGACCAGCAGCGCCAGATAGATCGCGACGCCTCGGATGACGGAATCCATGGCTTGGCCTTCAGGGCAGGATCAGGATATGGGCGGCGCGGCGTTGCGCGCCGATGGCGATGTCAAGCCGCGTCCAGCCGAAATGCAGCGCCCGCACCTCCAGGACCACCTTGTGCGGCCCCTGCGCCGGCACGGCAAAGCCTTGGCCGCGGCCCGAAAGCGTGGCTTGCGCCGGTTCGGGCTGGATGCGCTCGACCGAGAAGCGGTCGAAGAAATCCTGCCCGATGCGAAAGGAATGCATTGCGGCCGGGCGTTCGAAGGTGATCGAGACCTCGTCGGTGCCCTCCCAGCGGCTGATGCGGGGAAATTCGACCCGCGCGCCGTCCAGGCGCAATTCGCCCTTGTGCAGCGCGCCGCCGCTTCCCGTCAGGCCCAGCAGCGCCAGCAGGCAGACCGCGCCGAAGAGCAGCCAGGCGATGCGCTGGATGCGCCAGAACCGGCGCTGGAAGCGGCGGTCCTCGTCCAGTTGCAGGCCGTCGTCGCGCAGGGAGGGGACGCGCAGGGTGGGGCTGTTGGATCGGGGGTTCGGCATGGCGGTC
Source organism: Paracoccus sp. FO-3 (assembly GCF_006386455.1). Classification (NCBI taxonomy): domain Bacteria; kingdom Pseudomonadati; phylum Pseudomonadota; class Alphaproteobacteria; order Rhodobacterales; family Paracoccaceae; genus Paracoccus; species Paracoccus sp. FO-3. Next base: position 34,526 of record NZ_VCBQ01000001.1, read on the forward strand.
CTGGCAAGGCGATATGCTGGCGCCCGCAGCCGGGGCCGGCTGCGGGGCCGTGGCTGCCGGCGCTTACTGGGTCACGGGGGCGGGGCCGTCCTCGTCGAACTCGGGCAGGGCTTCGAGCTGCTGGCGGGTCCAGGGCAGATAGATGCGGATGTCGGTATCCTTGCGATAGACCACCAGGTCGCCGACCGGGATGGCGACGCGATGCTCGCCCATGCCCAGGAAGCCGCCCACGTCGATGATGGCATGGCTGATCTCGGCCGATCCCATCGGCTGGGCTTCCCCCTCGGGCGCGGTCTGCACCGGGGGCGTGGTGGCATCGGTGGGGGTGATGGTGCCGGCATCCGAGCCGATCCCCTCGATCCGGTCGCTGTCGCCGCGGTCGGTGCCGCTGGCCACGTTCGAGGAATCGGTGTCGAGGCCCGGTGCGGTGGCCTCGGGGCTGGCCGTGCCGCTTTCGACCGAGGTGTTCGCATCCTCGGTGGCGGGGGCGGTGTCGGTGGTGGTCGTCTCGGTGTCGCCGGTGGCGGCCATGCCGGTCGTGTCGCCGGTGTCGGTGCCCGTCTCGGCCGCGGCGGGCGGCGGGGCGGCGGGCGTGGTTTCGGTGGCGGCATCCGGCACCTCGGTATCGGCACCCGGCGCAGGCATGGTCGTGGCGGCATCGCTGCCTTGCATCGCCGCGCCGGCGTCGCCGCCTTGCAGCGAGGTGGAGCCGTTGGCGAAGACCAGCCCATGCACCTCGCCGATCTCGTCGCCGCTGGCGTCGTAGACGGTGGCGCCCTGCAGGTTCTCGGTGGTCAACACCACCTCGCCTTCGACATAGCCGTCGGGCGGGGTGATGGTGGGCAGGGGCTCGTCGGCGGCGGGCGCGGTTTCCTGACCCATCGGGACGGGCTGGCTTTCGGTCTCCTGGGCCTGGGCGGCGGTCACGCTCAGCGCGGCGGCAAGGGCGGTGGTGACGAACAACTGTTTCATCTCATTCCTCCTCTGGATGCGGGGTTTGCGCAGGGCGGTTGAACCGTGGCCGGCGGCAAATGTTCCCGCCGCAGCCTTCACGGCACCGTTATGGAACAGACCGGCCTTCCGGCAGTTGGGGGTGCCTCAACCGGACAAAGCAGAGGAGGGCCCAATGGACCACAGCACCCATATCCGACTGAACGAAAGCGAGCTGACCGAGGCCGCGCTGACCGGCGCCACCATCTATGGCCCCGGCGACGAAAGGATCGGCCATGTCTCGCATGTCCATGGCGTCGGTAGCGAGGCGGTGGTGGTGATCGACGTCGGCGGCTTCCTGGGCATCGGCTCGAAGCCCGTCGCCGTTCCCGCCCGCGAGCTGGACTTCATGCGCGACGGCAGCAACAGCGTCCACGCCGTCTCGCGCTGGACCAAGGACGAGCTGAAGCAGATGCCCGAGCATCGGGACTGACCCCCGCGGCCGGCCGCGATCCGCTCCGGCCAGCCCTGACCAGCCCCTGACAAGGAGGACTTCGCCATGGGCGAGAAATTCGATCCCAAAGCCGAAAACGAAAAGTTCAACGTCCAGCAAAGGGCGCAGCAGCTGAAGATGGGCAATGCCGATCCGGTGCTGAACCCCAAGCAGATGCAGCGTTCGAACGAACCCAATGCCGGCGGGGAGAACCGCGAGGCGGGCGACCGCAAGGCCCGGCAGAACGACCGCGCCACCAATGGCGGCGAATGACGCCGCGCCCTGGCCGGAACCGGGCGCCTAACCAGGAGGCCTAAGCAGGAGGATCGAGACCATGCCAGCCAAATCCAAGGCGCAGCAGAAGGCGGCCGGCGCGGCGCTGGCCGCCAAGCGCGGCGAGACGAGCAAGGACGAATTGCGCGGCCCCTCGAAGCAGATGCACGATTCGATGAGCGAAAGCGAGCTTGAGGAACTGGCCGCCACCAAGCGCAAGGGCAAGCCCGAACACAAGCCCGAACACAAGGGCTGACCCCGAACACAAGGGTTGAACCGGGGCCGACAGGCGCCGGAAAGGGGGCAGGGACCGCGGTCTCCGCCCCTTTTCGTTCAGTAGTTTCCCGGCGGGTCGCTGGCCGGGAAGGATTCGTCGCTTTGCTCGTCCACGATGTCCCAGTTGCGCGGCGGGTTTTCCATCTGCCGCCGGCCGGCGGGGCGGATCTCGTCCTGGCGCCGGCGGCTGCGGTGGCGGGGCCCGGTAGCGGGCCGGGCCAGCGCATCGCAGGCGCCCTTGAGCGCGAAACCGGCGGCCAGGCCGCAGAGGAACGCAAGATGGCGGTTGTTCATGGTCGACTCCCTTCTCAGATCATCGGTTTGCCGCCGGTGACGGCGATGGTCGCACCCGAGACATAGCTCGACATCGGCTCGGCCAGCATGACATAGGCCGAGGCCAGCTCGACCGGCTGGGCGGGACGCTTCATCGGGTAGTTGGCGCCGAACTCGGCCACCTCCTCGGGCGGCATGCTGGCCGGGATCAGCGGCGTCCAGACCGGGCCGGGCGCCACGGCATTCACCCGGATGCCGCGTTCGGCCAGCATCTGCGCCAGCCCGGTGGTGAAGTTCTGGATCGCGCCCTTGGTCGTGGCATAGGCCAGTAGCTTGGGATTGGGCTTGTCGGCGTTGATCGAGGCGGTGTTGATGATCGCCGAGCCCCTGGGCATATGCGGCACCGCCGCCTTGGTCAGGTAGAAGATCGCGTCGATGTTGACCGCGAAGGTGCGGCGCCATTCCTCGTCCGCGATCTCCTCGATGCCGTCGAACAGCGCCTGGTGCGCGGCGTTGTTGACCAGGATGTCGATGCGGCCGAAGCGCTCGACCACGTCGGCGACGATCTTGCGGCAATGGTCCGGGTCGGCGATGTCGCCGGGGATGGACAGGCAGTCGCGCCCGGCCTCGCGCACCAGATCGGCGGTGCTGGCGGCGTCCCCGCTCTCGTTCAGCCAGGACAGCGCCAGGTCGGCGCCCTCGCGGGCATAGGCGATGGCGACGGCGCGGCCGATGCCGCTGTCGCCGCCGGTGATCAGCGCCACCTTGCCCTCCAGCCGGCCGGCGCCCTTCCAGCTTTCCTCGCCATGGTCGGGGCGCGGATCCATGTTTCGAAAGCTGCCGGGCAGGGATTGCTGCTGTTTCGGAAAGGGCGGCTTGGGATAATCGCTCATCTGTCGGGCCTTTCATCGGGATGGGGGACGCCGGGCTGCTTGTTGCCGTCGCCCTGACGGTTCGGATCCTCGGTGACGGCGCCGGCCGGGTCCATGCGCTGCTGGCGCTGGTCCAGCACATGCGGCGCGGGATGGCGCAGCCGCTCGACGGCCGAGACCGGCGCCTGCGGCGGCTCGGCCGCGCCGGGGACGGGGGGATAACGATCCGGCGCCGGCGATGTTCCCGGCGCGCGCCGGCCGATGGCCCATGCGGCCAGCAATCCCAGCGACAGCCCGACGCCCAGGGCGGCAAGCCCGGCCAGGACGGCCCAGGGCGGCAGCACCAGCCCCCATCCCGGACGCAGCCGGGCGGGCAGCAGGCCATAGTCGATCAGCCCGGCCATGGCGGCGGTGGCCAGCCCCGCCAGCCAGGCCAGCCATGGCCCGCCCCGTGCCGCCCGGCGGACCAGCAGCACCGCCACCCCCGCCCAAAAGAAGCACGAGGCGACATGGATGGCGGTGCCCAGGCCGGTATGGGCCAGGTCCAGGGCGGTGGTCCGGGCGGCCTCGGCCCCGTGCAGCGCATGGGTGGTGGCGTTCAGCGGCATCCAGGGCGGCAGGCCGCGCCCGGCCGAAAGCGCCGCCAGGACCGGGATCGACAGCAGTGCCGCGCCTGCGCCGGCCAGGGGCCATGCCAGGGTGAATCGGGCCATGGGGATGGGACGGGCCATGGGTTTCCTCCTTCTTTGACGGGCAACCAGCGGCCGGGGCGTTTGTTCCTTGGAACATTTTCCGCCGGTTCTGGTTCAGGGCGTCCCGATTGGATTTTTTCAACGCAGGAGACCTGAGAGATGGCCCACAAGGTTCTTGACGACCTGTTCCACGACACGCTGAAGGACATCTATTATGCCGAGCGCCAGATCCTGAAGGCGCTGCCCAAGATGGCGCGGGGCGCGCAGTCCGACCGGCTGCGCAAGGCCTTCGAGAAGCATCGCGAGGAGACCGAGATCCATGTCGAGCGCCTCCAGCAGGTGTTCGAGATCCTGGGGAAGGCGGCGCGCGGCAAGACCTGCCCGGCCATCGACGGCATCATCGAGGAGGGCGAGGAGGTGATGGCCACCTTCAAGGGCGCCCCGGCGCTGGATGCCGGGCTTGTGGCGGCTGCGCAGGCGGTCGAGCATTACGAGATCGCCCGCTACGGCACCCTGCGGCAATGGGCCAAGCAGCTGGGCCTGAAGGAGGCCGCGGCGCTTCTGGGCCAGACGCTGGAAGAGGAATCGGCGACCGACGAGCTGCTGACCGAGATCGCCGAAAGCGAGGCCAACCGCGAGGCGGCCGAACCGGCCTGAGCGCGGGTTCCCGGCTTGCCCCCGTGAGCCGGGGGACTGTCGGGGCTTTTCGGGGCCTGAAGGCGTGCCTCGGTGCCCCGTCGTGGCCCGCAAGCCTTTCCCCGTTTTCGGAAGGGATAGGCCGGGGCCGATTCGCGGTGCGGGCCACGACGACGACCACCATGCCTCCCCGCGCCGCGACGAGGACGGCCGGTGCATTCTCGCGCCGTCATGACGACCATGCGCGCGCCGCGCTAGGAGGCTGGTTCGGTCGCCCCGAGGGTCATGCCGAGGCCGCCTACCACAGCTGGGACCATCACCGGGACGACGACCGGCGCTACGGTTCGCGCCGCGACGATGACGGCCGGTGCATTCTCGCGCTGTCATGACGACGACCGGTGCAGCTATTCGCGCGGCCGCGATGACGACCATGCGCGCGACTGCGCGCCAGGGCGGCTGGTTCGGCCACCCCGAGGGCCATGCCGAGGCCACCCGCCGGGGCTGGGACCACCGCCGGGACGACGATGATCGCCGTTATTCCTCGCACCACGACGAGGACGACGACCGCCGCCATGCCGCGCGCGGGCGGCGCTGAGGCGCGACGGAAAAGGAGGCCGCGCCGGCCCCCCTTTTCGTCCTCCCGGAGAGGATCATGGCCGCACAACACCGAAAAACGCAGGGTAACCGCTGCATCCGCGCCAGGCGACTGGCCGCGGCCGGACCGGCGACAAGGTCGCCTTCCCCGATCCCGCTCCGGCCCCGTTCGGCATCGGTGAGGTGGCCGCGTGCAGCGGCGGAGGGGCCGCTTCGCCGAGCTGAAGGCCGCGTCCCGGCTGCCCCACGATCCGGAGTCGAGGCCGCTGCTGCAGCGGCTGGGCCTCGCCGCGCTCCCGGCCCAGATCCGGCAAAAGCCGCCTATCCTAGCGCCTCCCTTACCAGCGCGTCCGCAAGCGCCGCGTTCCTGGCCCTGCAGCCGGTCGCGCTTTTGCTGGTGCTGCCGGGCCTGCGCCTCCGACCCTTCAGGTCGGGCGCGACATCTTCTGCCGCTGCCAGATCCGTTCGACCAGCGTGACCAGCAGCGCGCCCAGCTCGCGCTCGCGGCCGAGATGCGGCAGAAGCGCCAGCGCCTGTTCCAGCGCATCCTCGACCAGCGCATCCGCCAGCGCCGCGTCCTGCACCAGATAGCGCGCCAGCGCCCGCAGCCGCGGCAGCATATCCGTCACCGTCATCTCGGGCGTGCAGCACAGCCCGGCCCTGTAGATTGCGCTGTGCAGCAGGATGGCCGAGGCGAGCGCCTCGGGGCCCTCGTGGCTTGGCACGCAATGGCCATGCGGGTAGAGGCCCAGGCCGGGCCCAGGCGCCTGGGCGAAGATGACGAAGGGGATGCCGGCGGCCTGCAGGCTCTGCGCCAGCGGCGCCGGGTCGCGCAGGTTCAGCACCGCCGCGTCGACCTGCATCGGTCCGGGCCGGACCAGCGCGGCCACAAGGCTGCCGCTGAAGCGGATCTCCGCCGGCCCGTCACCCTCTCCGTCCCCAGCCCCGTCTCCAGCCCCGTCTCCGGCCCAAGGCGCGGCCAGCCGGTGGCGCGCCAGCATCGGCGGCAGGACCGGCGCGTGAACCGACGCATGGGTTGGCGGGTGGGCCGAAGCATGGGCCGAAGCATGGGTTGGCGCGCAGGATTGCGTATGGGTCCGGGGCGCAGCGTCCACCAGCACCTCGACCGAGGCGCCGGCCTGGCGCAGGTAATCCGCCACCGATCCCGCCCCGGCCGCGCCATCCTCCCACAGCGCCAGCCGCAGCCCGTGCAGGTCGGCGCTGCGGTAGAAATGCCGCACCCCCGCGGGCGAGATGCAGGAAAGGGTTTTCCGGTTCGGCATGACCCGGATCCTCAGGCCCCGGCAGGCGACGAAAGGCGCCTAAACGCCAGCCGCCAGAACCGGAAGACGGCGCTTTCCCCTTCCCGCGATGCCGGGGGCATGTCGGTCTTGCGAGGGAAACGCCCGGTCCCGGTGGGCGGGAGGCTGGCGGGGGTCTTGCGGTTGGGCATCGCGGGGCTTCTCGTGCTGCTTGGGGGTAGGTCGGCCTTGCGAGGGAAACGCGCGGTCCCGGTGGGCGGGAGGCTGGCGAGGGTGTTGCGGTCGGGCATCGCGGGGCTTCCCATGCTGCTTGGGGGCTCGGGCGGCCGGGCGGTGCCGCCCGAGGCGCTCATTGCGACGGCTGGCCGGGATCGGCCGGTGCCGTTCCGGCGGGGGCGCTGTCCGGGGATGCGGCGTCGGCGGGGGCAGTCCCGGCCGGGGCGGTATCGCTCGGCGCGGTCTCGTCGGGCGCGACGTCAGGAGACCCCGCGTCGGCAGGCGCGGCCTCGGGCGTGCTGCTGGTGGGCGCGGTCTCGTCGGCAGCAGGCGCCGCGTCGGCGGGTGTGGTGGCGGGTGCGGTCTCGACCCCGGTGGCGGGGGCGCCCGAGGCGGGGGGGTCGGCGATCTCGTCCACCGGACCCGGCACCTGGCCGGGGATCTCGGGATCGCTGGTCTCGTCGTTGAACCACCAGAGAAACCCCGCCAGCGCGATCAGCACGGCCGCGAGGATGCCGATGATCGGGACGAGGTGGCGGCGTCTTTGCCTTTCCAGGTCGGTGCGGGGTGCGGACATTGCAAAGCTCCTGTGCTGGTGTCGGACAGGCCCTAGACGGGCCCCATTGGCGCGGCCGCCCCGTCGGGCGGCCTTCCGCGGGGTCCCCCTCGGGCGTGCTTGGGGACGGCCATGGAAAGGAAACACCCGCCGCCCCCGGCTTGTTCCCCTAGGCCGCGGCCCAGGCGTCCAGAACCTCGCCCAGCGGTGCGGTCTCGACCTGCTGCGAGAACCGCGTGCGGTAGAGCGTCATCGCCGCGTCATGGCCCTGGTCGGTCGAGGAACAGACCGCATCGCCCACCAGCACCACCCGGTAGCCCAGGTCGACCGCGCCCATCACCGTGCCCAGCACGCAGACGTCGGTCTCGCCGCCGGTGATCACCAGCGTGGTGATCCCGGCGCGGCGCAGCCAGCGGTGCAGCCGCCCGTCGTGCCAGGGCGAATAGACCGGCTTGTCGACCACCCGGGCCGGCGGCACATGCCGCGCCAGCTCGGGCAGCAACTCGAGCCATGTGCGGTCCAGCCGCTCGCGCAGCATCTCGGGCCATTGCGCGTAATAGCGCGCCCAGGCGCCGGGCGCCGCCCCGAGCCGCTCGGGCGGGATGAAGCGGGTGAAGACGGTGTGCTGCGGCCGCGCCTCGACCAGCGTCGCAACCGCCGGCCGAACCTGCTCGATCCACGGCACCGCCCAGGCAGAGCCGGGCCCGAACAGCCGCTGCATGTCGACGCAAAGATGGACCGTCGCCGCCGGAAGGCGGCCGAAGCGAAGGGTTTCTGCCATGGCGCCGGGGTTCTTGATGATCGGGACGTTTCATGCAGAACCGGGCAGCGCCGGAATCGTTCCGCGAATCGTTCCGTGCCAGGGCCTGGGGCGGGCGAATTTTTCCGGGAACATTCCCGCGCCCGGCCGGTTGGGTGGCGCATGATTTCGTGCGCCGGGCCGCGATCGCGGCCGGCACGAGCCGGCGCCGGTCATTTTCCCCCGGCGCCGCGTGCCAGGATGGGAAACCGCCGGACAATGTCCCGCGTTGCGCTATTTTGCGTCGGACGGGGACGGGCATACCGGATGGGGCGGCAGCAGCGCGACGGAGGGGCGATGGACGGATCGGTGCATTTTCTGGATGGCGGCGGCGAGATGGGCAAGGCGATCCGCGACCATGACTGGTCCGGCAACGCGCTTGGCCCGCCCGACGGCTGGCCCTCGGCGCTCAAGATCGCGCTGGGGATGGCGCTGAACTCGAAATTCCCGAAATGCATCGTCTGGGGTCCGGGGCTGATCACCCTGCACAACGACGCCTTTCGCCCGATCCTGGGCAACAAGGGCAATGTGCTGGGCCGGTCCTTCGCCGAGGTCTGGAGCGAGGCCTGGGAGGAGATCGGCCCCATTGCCGAGCGCGCCTATGCCGGCGAGGCGACCTTCATCGAGGATTTTCCGCTGGTCATCGACCGCTACGGCTATCCCGAGCAATGCCATTTCACCTTTTGCTACAGCCCGATCCGCGACGAGAACGGGGTGGTGCGCGGCATGATCGACACGGTGATCGAGACCACCGGCAAGGTCGAGGCCACCCGCCAGCTGCGGCTGGTGAACGGCGAGCTGGGCCACCGGATCAAGAACACGCTGACCGTGGTCTCGGCCATCGTCAACCAGACGCTGCTGAGCCATGACGGCCCCGAGGCGCGCGAGATCCTGCGCCAGCGCATCGGCGCCCTGGCCCAGGCGCAGACGCTGCTGACCGATTCCAGCGCGCTGGATGCCGAAATCGGCCAGGTGGTCCGGCAGGCGCTGACGCCGTTTCGCACCGGGCAGCGGCGCTTCCGCATCGCCGGCCCGCCGGTGCGGCTGTCGGCCAGGCAGGCGCTGACCCTGGCGCTGGCCATCAACGAACTGGCGACCAACGCGCTGAAATACGGCGCGCTGTCGGTCCCGCAGGGCGCGGTGGACCTGGGCTGGACCGGCGGGCGGCCGGGCAGCGACGACCCGTTCCGGCTGCTCTGGGCGGAATCGGGCGGCCCGCCCGTCGCCTCCCATGCCGGCAAGGGCTTCGGCTCGCTCATCATCGAGGAGGCGCTGGCCCAGGACTTCATGGGCGAAAGCGTGATCCGCCACGAGCCCGAGGGCCTGCGCTGCGAATTGCACAGCCGCATGAGCCACCTGGGCGCGGGCGAGGGCGAGGGTGCGCCGGGCTGATCCCGGCGCCGCTGGCCTATTCGATCACCGCGCAGGCCAGCCGGTCGCCGGCGCCGCCGGTGGGCTGGGTCTGGTAGTCGTCGGGACCGGCATGGATCATCAGCGCCCGACCCCTGATCGCATTGTCGCCCTCGGCCAGCGTCACCAGCGGGTTGAAGACCTGCGCCCGCGCGGTGCCCTCGGCATCGACCCAGATGTTGGGCATGTCGCCGGCATGGGGGCCGCCCTCGGCCAGCACGCCATGCGGGGCCTGCGAGGGGTTGAAGTGGCCGCCCGCCGATTCATGGCCGGTGGCGTGGTCGCAGCTGCCGGTTTCGTGGACGTGGAAGGCGACCCATTGGCTGGCCGGCAGCCCGGTCGCCTCGACCTCGATCAGCACGCCGGTCGGCGTCGCCGTCAGCGCCGCGGTTCCGGCCTCTTGCCCCTCGGTGTCAAGGAAAACCGCCTTGGCATCCTGGGCATGGGCCGAAAGCGGCATCAGGGCGAGGCCGAGGGCCAGAAGATATTTGGGCATTGCTGTTTCTCCCAGTGCTGCATGTCGGCGGGGGAACCCCCGGCCCGCGGGCTTTGTTCCCGCGAGCCGGGGAAATCCGCCGCCAGGCCGGATCACAGGCCGCGGCGGAACTCTTCGACCAGCCAGGCGACGATGCTGCGAAAGGCTTCCTGCGGTGTGGCCCCGGCGGCCATGGCCGAGGCGAACAGCGCCCGCTGCCGCTCGGCCGCGCTGCCGCGGGCGATCATGTCGCGCAGCCCGGCCACCGCGGGCTGGCTGTCCAGCGCATCGGCATCCTCGGCGATGGCGGCAAGCCAGCCCTCGGCGATCTCGTCGAAGGGAAGGATGCGGCGGGTGCCGAAGTCGATCAGCCCCTCGGTCAGCCCATAGCGGGTCGCGCGCCAGCGGTTCTCGCCCAGCAGGAAGTTGTCGTATTGCCGCCAGCGCAGGTTCTGCCGCGACAGCCGCCACAACATGCGCAGCGTCGCCTGCACCAGCGCGACCAGGGTGATCGTGTCATCCAGCCGGGGGCAGGCGTCGCAGATCCGGGTTTCGAGCGTGGGAAAGCGCGCCGAGGGGCGCAGATCCCACCAGATCTTGCTGGCATCGCCGATGATCCCGGTCTCGGTCAGCGCCGCGACCGAGCGGTCGTATTCGGCCCAGCTGCCCAGCCGCGGCGGCAGGCCGGTGCGGGGATAGCCGGCAAAGACCGTGGTGCGATACGAGGCGAGCAGCGTATCCTCGCCCAGCCAGAACGGGCTCGAGGCCGAAAGCGCCAGCAGATGCGGCAGGAACCACGAGAACTGGTTCATCAGGTCGATGCGCATGTCCTGGTCGGGGATGCCGACATGGACATGCATGCCGCAGATCAGCATGCGCCGGGACACCCCGCCCATCTCTTGCGAAAGCTGGTTGTAGCGGTCCTTGTCGGTATGGTCCTGGCTGCGCCAGTCCGCGACCGGATGGCAGGCGACGGAAATCGGCGCCAGGCCGAATTCGGCGGCATGGCGGGCGATGCTGCCGCGCAGCCGGGCCAGATGATCGCGCGCCTCGCGCACATCGGCGGCGACGGGGGTGCCGATCTCGATCTGGCAGCGCAGGAACTCGGGGCCGACCTGGTCGGCCAGCTCGGCCTTGCAGGCGGCCATCAGCGCATCGGGCGCCTCGCGCACGTCGCCGGTCTCGGCATCGACCAGCAGGTATTCCTCTTCGACGCCCAGCGAGAATTCGGGCTCGTCGGCCATGTGCTGTCCCTTTCGTCAGATGCCGCCTTCAGGCCGAACCCCAAGCGGGCGGCGGTTGTTCCCGCCACCGATGCCGGCGGATGGGTCTTGCAGGGCAGGGGGCTTTCAGCCCTCGGCCTGGTCCTCTGGCTTGCCGCTGTGCTTGCGATGCCGGCTTTCCTGGTTTTCGCCCCTGGGCGTGGGATCGCCGTCCTCCTTGGCCTCGGCCCGCGGCTTGGGGGACTCGGCGATCTCCTGGTGCGGGTGCTTGGCCGCGTCCAGATAGGGGCGGGGGTCGAAATCCTTGCCGGCGTTGCTGGTATCCACGCGCTTTTCGATGATCTGCCGCTGTTGCTGGCGGGTCTTCTTGCCGATCATGTCCGGTCTCCTTTTCCTCCGGCTGGCTATTTGTTCTCGCGGCCGCGCTGGCGGGGGTCTATGCCGCCCTGCGGGGTGGTGTCGTTCAGCACGTCGCCTTCGAAGGTGTTCTCGCCGCCGATCTCGGGGTCCTTGCGACCGGCGCCCTTGGAGCGGCCGATGCCCGGATCGTGCCGCAGGTCCGCGTCCGAGGGCTGGCTGGGCTTGGGTTGCTTGTCGGTCATGTCGGTGTTCCTTGCTGAAGGATTTCCGGGAAAGAAGGCGGACAACCGCCAAGCCCGGACAATGTTCCAGGCCGGGCGTTCCAGGCCGGGCGGGCCGCCGCCGCAAGCGCCGCCGGATTGGGCAGGACGGCCATTTTCCGCCCAGGGGTTTGCGCTTGCGCGTTGACTCTGCAAGCACGCCCGAGGGCACCGCTCAGGACATGAGGAGTTGAGCATGCCACATGAAACCGTTTTCGCCTCTGCCCTGGTGTTCGGCGTCATCGCCAGCGCCAGCATCGCGGCCGCGTCGGTGCTGACCATGCAGTCCATGGGGCTGTGGGTCGGACCGCCCCGATTCTAGCGGGGCGCCTGCCTGCGGCGATGCCCAGGCGTTGCGGCAGGCTGGGGTTGCTGGCCCGGAGGGGCCGCGTTCCTCCGAAACCGCCATGGGTCTGGTTATGTGCCCCCCGTCGAGGACGGCGCCGGTCGATCCGCGAGACAGGAGGATGACAAGGCAGATCGTTGGAGCGACAAAGAGCGCAACCGCCGCGACGGGACCATTCCGATCGCGAGGATTGGCGCGGCGCCCATGGCCGCGACGACGACCACGACCCGGCTATGGCGATTATGGGCGCGGGGCCTATGGGGGGATTTCCGGCGGGATGACGACCATGTCCGTGGCGGCCCCGGTGATTATCGCCGCGGCTACCGGACGATGACGGCTGGCGCGACGGCCGGGATTGGGACTGGATGGACCGCGCCGGGGACGACGCGGCGTCCTGCTTTGGCCCGGAGGAGGCCGAACGCCACCGCCGCCAGGACGCGTAGCGCGACCATGACGAGTGCCGCCGCGGCTGTCGCTGTGCGGACGACCGCATCGGCGAGGGCAGGTGCGGCCGCTATCGTGACGGCTGGCCTTGCGCCGGGCCCGGCGGCGGGCCGGGCCGATGCCCCCTAGAAGGAGTTGCTGAGGCCCAGGTAGAGCCGCCGCCCCTCCACCATGCTTTCGTCCGGCACCACGTTGGCGACGTTGTAAAGGCCGATGGCGCCGGTCACGCCTTCGCGCAGGCGGTAGTCCAGTCCCAGATCGACGACCAGATGCGCCCGCAGCCCGGCGGTGCGGCCAAGCGCCTGCGAGGTGCTGCGATAGCGGGCGCGGGCCCAGAGGTTCAGCGCCTCGTCCGGCTGCCAGTCCAGCGCCAGGTTCAGCATGTGCCGGGGCAGGTTGTGAAACGGCTGCCCGGCGTTGCGGCCGCTGGCGATGCGGGAATCCGACCAGGTGTAATTCGCCGACACCGTCGCATCCCCCAGCGGGATGTCCAGCGTCAGCTCGACGCCGCGCAGCCGGGCTTCGTCCTGGTTGCGGTATTGCGTGACCGCCACGTAATGCGCGCCGTTCAGCACGCAGGCCGGGGCCTGACCCGCGGGCGTGCGGCACAGGTCCACCCGGCCGATGCGGTCGCGAAACCGCGTGTAGAAGGCGGTCGCCCCGAACTGGAGGCCGGTTTGCCCCTCCCACACCAGGCCCAGTTCGTAATTGCTGCTCCGCTCGGGCTTCAGGGCGCTGTTGCCGCGGTCGCGCGAGCGGCCGTCGCCGCCCGACGGCTCCCACACCCCGTCGTCGGCCTGTTTCAGCGCCGGCACCCGGTAGCCGCTGCCGAACCCGCCCTTGATGGTCAGGCCGAGCAGGGGGCGCCAGACCGCATAGGCCCTGGGCGTCAGCTGCGCGCCGTATCTCTGGTTGCGGTCGTGGCGCAGGCCCAGCGTCAGGGTCAGGTCGGGCGACAGCGCCAGCCTGCCCTCGGCGTAAAGCGCCTGGTGCCAGCGGCCGGGATCGGTGACGGCGGAATCGGGCAGGCGGCCGGGGTCGTGCCGGGTGCGCTCGTGGCGATGCTCGAACCCGAAGGTCAGGTGATGCCGCCCCCAGGGCTGGGTCGAGCGGGTGCCGAAGGTCAGCGCCTCGTGCCCGCTGCGATTGCCGGCATCGAAATCCGTGGTCTCGCGGAACAGGAAGGAAACCGTCTCGGCCTCGTCGCCGCGGCGCAGGCGGTGGGTCAGGCTGGTGCCCCGGTCGCGGATCACGGTCGGGGCCGGGGCTGCGGGCCCGCCCTCGTCCAGCCGCAGGCTGCTGCCCCACAGGTCCAGTTCCAGCGACTGGTCCGGCGCCGGGGTCCAGCCCAGCCTGCCGCCCAGGTTGGCCCGCCGCCCGGAGGACGAAGGCGCGACGGCCCCGTCCTGGCGATGGCGCGAGCCGTAGAGCATCAGCCCCAGCCGGTCGCGGACCAGCGGCCCGCCCAGCATGAAGCGCGCCTCGTTCGCCCCGCCGGGGCCAAGGTCATGCGTCAGGCCAAGGTCCAGCCTGCCCGTCCAGGCGTCGGGCACCGGCCGGGTGATGACGTTGACGACGCCGCCCGAGGCCGCCGATCCGTAAAGCGCCGACATCGGGCCGCGGATCACCTCGATCCGGTCGATGGCGGGGACGGGGGGCAGGAAACCGGCCTTGGCGCCCACGCCGCGCCCGTTATAGGCGGCCTCCTCGGAGGCGCTGAGCGGCTTGCCGTCGATCATGAACAGCACATAGGGCTGCCCCATGCCGCGCAGGGTGATCGGGGTGCCGCCGTCGCGGCCCGGCGCACCGACGAACAGGCCTGGCACGTCGCGCAGCGCCTCGGCCAGGGTCGGGCCGGGGCGGCGGGCCAGATCCCCGGCCCCGACCACGGTCATCGTCGCGGGCGCATCGGCCAGCTGCTGGGGATAGCCGGTCGCCGTGACCACGACGGTCTTCAGCGTGACCGTGGGCGCGGCCTCATCCGCCGGCGCCGGCAATTCGACGACCAGGCTGCCCTGTGCGGTAAAGCGATGCCGGCCCCGCCCCGCGGGCAGCACGCTGCGCAGGGCCGCGTCCAGCGTCATGCGCCCGGAAAGCGGCGGGGCCACCAGGGCCGCGCCATCCCCCTCGACCAGGACGGAGAGGCCCGCGACCTGCCCGATGCGGTTGAGCGTCCGCGCCAGCGGCTGCGCGGGAATGTCGAAGTCGTATTCCGCCGCCGCGGCTTGCCCGGCCGCCGCGACGGCCGGCGCGGGCGCGGCGGCGCAGCCCAGCGACAGCAGGACGGCCAGCCCGAGCAGCGAGACCCCGTATCGAGACAAGAGCGGCGACATCGTTCCTTCCGTGCGAGGGGCCGGCCGAATGCCGCCCGACACATGCTCGACGCATGAGCCGGCGGCACGCTGAACCCGCGGTTTCGTTTTTCAGGCGCTGGCGGAAGGGCTGGCGGAAACGGGCAAGGGCGGCGCGCCCCGGCCCGGAATGCAGGGCTACATCAGCAGGCTGCCGCCGGGCAGGGGCAGGATGCGGAAACCCACGGCCTCGGCAAGCGCCTCGAGTTCGCCCCTGGGGTCGGCCAGGCTGATGCTGCCGGTGATCGGCCGCCGGGCCAGCGTCTCGCTGGCGAAAAGGATCGCGCCCGCGCCGTGGCGTTGCAGGACACCGGCGACCTCGCGCAGGCTGGCGTCGTAGAAGGTGAAGCGGCCCTCGCGCCAGGACAGCGCGTCGGGCACGTCGACCCGCTGCACCAGCGGGCGGGCGCCGGGCTGCGCGGGGATGCGGGCCTGCTGCCCCGGTTCCAGCATCGCCAGGCTTTGCCCCTGCGGGTCCAGGATCTCGACGCGGCCCTCTTCCAGCGTGACCAGCATGCAGCCGCCGCAATCGCGCACCTCGAAGCGGGTGCCATGCACGCGCACCTCGTTCCCGCCCAGCCGGACCGAGAAGGGGCGCCCGTCCCGCTGGACATCGAAGAAGGCGGCGCCGGAGCGCAGGGTCACGCGGCGGGTGGCGGCGTCCTCGGCATAGTCCAGCGCCGAGCCGCCGTCGAGCAGGGTCCGGCTGCCGTCCGGCAACGCCAGATCCTGCGCCGCACCGGGCCGGGCGACGTGATCGGCCAGCAGCCGCAGCCGCAGGTCGGGCCGCGCCAGGTCCAGCCACAGCGCGGCCATGGCGCAGGCGCCAAGCGCCAGCCCGGCGGCAAGGGGGCGAAACCAGCCCCGGCCCGTCCCTGCCGGACGCTGGCCCGCCGGCCGGATGGGCTGCGTCCCGGCCATGACCGTGCCGCCGACCTCGCCGGCGATTTGCCAGGCCAGGCGCGCGTCGGCAAAGGCGCGTGCCCGGTCCTTGCCGCCCCCGAGCCAGCGGCGAAAGGCCGGGTCGTGTTCCAGCGCGGGATCGGCCACGATCCGCACCACCCAATCCGCAGCCTCTGCCCGGAGTCGTTCCTGCGGATCGGGTCGTGGCAGCAAGGGGGTGGCCCTCATTCGTTGCGAAGATCTTCCAGGGCCTGCGCGCAGCGGGCCACGGCCTTGGCCATGTGTTTTGCCACGTTCCGTTCGGACATGCCACAGATCGCGGCGATTTCCTGGAAGCTCAGCCCCTGGGCGCGGTTCATCAGGAAAAGCCGGCGGGTGGTCTCGGGCAGGTCGGCGATGGCCCTGCGCACCGCATCGCCCGATTGCTGCGCCGAAAGCGCGTCGAAGGCCGGATCCTGCGCCGGCAAGGGGGCCTCGGCCCCGGCCGCATGGGTGCAGCGCACCTTTTCGCGGCGCAGGTGGTCGATGGCGACATTGCGGGCCGAGCGGGTCACGAAGGCGGCGGGATTGCCGCGCAGCTCGCCCGCCCGTTCCCAGAAGCGCAGGAAGACGTCATGCACCAGATCCCGCGCGATGCTGCGGTTGCCGATGCGCCGCGCGATCTGGCGTTCCAGCCGCGCGCCCTCGTCGCGGTAAAGCCGGCCAACCTTGTCACTGTCGCAGGAAGACATCGCAGCAGCCAAACATCCGCATCGGGGTCCGCATCGGGGCAGGAAGAGCGTTCTGGCGAAATGCGCGCGGCGCATCGGCTGACCGGGGCGAGATTAGGCCGTGGCGGGACGGGCTGTCCACCCCTCTGGCCGGCGCCCGGCGGGCCGTTGTTGCAGATCCGATACAGTCGCGCCGAGAAAGCCGACAAAAAAACTCTGCGATCGGGTTCAGTGTCCGCCGCCCTGGTGCGTGAAGCCCTCGTAACAAGGCCGAACGCCGAACAGGAAAGAGGGACCGAACCGATGAGAGGATTGAAGAACACCACGGCCGATATGCTGGGCCGGCTGCCGTTGTGGCTGGCGGTGACGGGGGCGGCGGCCCTGCCCGCCGCGCCGGCGCTGGCACAGGCGACGGCCGAGGACGAGCAGGCGGTGGTGCAGCTCGATACCGTGGTCGTGACCGCGACCGGCCAGGCCCAGGCCCTGCCGGACGCCCCCGCGACGGTGACGGTGATCGACGGCGAGGAAATCAACTCGAAACCCTATGCCACCGTGGCCGATGTGCTGAAGAACGTGCCGGGCGTGATCGTCAGCGCGCCCTCGGGGCGGTCCGGGGCCGAGACCATCTCGATCCGCGGCCTGGGCGAGAGCTATGTGCTGACCCTGGTCGACGGCAAGCCCATCGGCAACTCGCAGGAGGCGACCTACAACGGTTTCGGCTCGGGGCTGGCGATGTCCTATCTGCCGCCGCCTTCGGCCATCGAGCGCATCGAGGTGATCCGCGGCCCGATGTCCTCGCTTTACGGCTCGGCCGCCTCGGGCGGGGTGATCAACATCATCACCAAGCCGATCTCGGATGTCTGGTCGGGCTCGCTGACGCTGGGCAGCAGCCATTACAAGCACGGCGGCGCCGGCGATGCCAACGAGGGGCGGTTCTATCTCAGCGGGCCGCTGGTCCAGGACCGGCTGGGGCTGGCGCTGTTCGGCTCGCGCCATGACCGCAGCAAGGACGAGATGGCCGTCGCGGGCCGCGGCGGCAGCGTCAGCTACCAGTCCCAGGACATCGAGCGCAAGTCGCTGGGCACCCGCCTGACCTGGAAGATCGACGAGACGCAGAACCTGGATTTCGAGACGGTCTATAGCGCGCAGGACACCATCTCGACCCCGCAGGGCGGCGGAACGCCCGGCGGCGTCAGCGTCAAGCGCATGAACTACGGCCTGTCGCACGAGATCACCTGGGGCGACGACTATCGCACCGACAGCTTCCTGACGCTGGAGGATGTCGATTTCGAGAACGGCTCGAACGTCTCGGGCTACGAGATGCTGAACCTGAACACCCGGACCAGCATGAGCCTGGGCCGCCACGACCTGACCTTTGGCGCCGACTGGCGGGACGAGACCACCCGGCACGACCCCGACCGGGTCAGCGTCGATCCCGAGATGACCCGCTGGCAATGGGCGCTGTTCGCCGAGGACAACTTCCACCTGCGCGACGACCTGACCCTGACGCTGGGCCTGCGCTACGACCATAACGAACGCTACGGCTCGCAGGTCACGCCGCGGGTCTATGCGGTCTGGCACGCCAACCCCTCGCTGACGCTGAAGGGCGGGGTCAGCGGCGGCTACAAGACGCCGACGCTGAAACAGGCCGACAGCAACATCTTCGAGCCCTCGGGCGGCGACGGCCGGGCGCGCGACCAGGGCAACACCGCCCTGAAGCCCGAGGAAAGCACCAACTATGAAATCGGCGCGATCTGGGAGACGGCGGGCGGCGTGCAACTGGGGCTGACCGCCTATCACACCCGGTTCAAGAACAAGATCACCACCGAGCAAATCTGCGCCCATGACACGCCGGTTCCGGGCCTGCCGACGGATTGCGGCATGAACAGCCCGACCGATCCGATCAAGTGGATCAACCAATACGTCAACCGCGATGCCGCCGAGCTGAACGGGGTCGAGGCCACGGTGGACTTCACCCTGCGCAACGTCGATGTCTCGTTCAACTATACCTATGCCGACAGCAAGATCACCAAGGGCGACGCCGTCGGCACCGCCTTCAACAACAGCCCGCTGCATGTGGCGAACCTTGGCCTCGACTGGCAGGCCACGGATGCGCTGTCCTTGTGGAGCAACGTCCAGTATCGCAGCGCCACCACCGATACCGGCAGCGGTTATATCCGCGAGCATGCGATCGTCGACCTGGGCGCCGACTATCACTTCAACGACCACGTGATGGGCAGCCTGGCCATCTACAACGTCGATGACAAGACCTTCGACAATACCGGCTACAACGACGGCCGCCGGTTCTACATGGGCCTGACCAGCACCTTCTGAACCACCGGAACCCCCTCCGGCCGCCGCAGCGGCGGCCGGATCATGCCAATCGCAACTTCAGGAGCCGACATGGCTTTTCCCCTTCGCAATGCAGGCCGGGCGCTGACCCTGGCCGCGTTTTTCGCCTCGGCCTCGGGGCTGAGCGCGGAAACCGCTTTCGACACGCCCGCGGATTTCGCCGGCCGCGTCATGTTCTCGGGCCCCGAGCGCGGCGCGATCCATGCCGGCGGCAAGGTCGAGGTCAGCGGCTCGGGCTTTGCCCCGCAGCAGCAGGTCAGCCTGCAACGCGGCAAGACGCTGCTGTCGCCGCAGGACATGCAGGCCGATGCCGAGGGCGGCTTCAGGTTTGCCTTCGACCTGCCCCAGGACGCGGCGGTCGGCCTGCATCCGGTCGTGGTCCAGACCGAAGGCCCGGACACCGCCGGCGTGGCCGAGCTGAAGGTCTCGCCCCAGGTGCCGCTTGCCGGGGCCGAGGGCTATGATATCCGCTCGGCCAAGGTGGGGCCCGGCGTCTACCAGGTCGCCCATAGCGCGCAGAACGGCACGGTTTTCGTGGCCTCCGCCGTGGGCCGGCCGCCCGAGGGCACGTCAAGCATCGCCAAGCTGGACGCCGGCACGCTGGAGGTTCTGGCCGAGGTCAATCCCGGCGATTTCGGCGCCTTCGGCATCGCCGTGGACGATGCGAACGGCACCCTCTGGGTCACGAACACCCGCCAGGACGCGGTCGCGGTCTATGCCCAGGACGACCTGTCGCTGGTCAGGCAGTTCGAGGCGGGCTCGGTCGAAAAGCCGCGCGACGTGGTGATCGACGCCGCGCGCGGCCGCGCCTATGTCAGCACCCATCGCAGCCGGATCGAGGCCTTCGACACCAAGACGCTGGAAAAGCTCGACGGGTTCGAGCTGCAATCCGCAGAGCGCGGCGGGCAGTTCGCCACCATGAGCCTGGCGCTGGATGAAAAGGCCGGCCGGCTTTACACCGTTTCGCTGCGCACGCCGGAACTGGCGCGCATCGACCTGGTCTCGGGCGAGGTGAAGATCCTGGCGCTGCCGGGCGCCAAGACCCCCTCGGGCGTGGATTTCGATCCGGCGACCGGGCGGGTCTTCGTGGCCTCGCAGGGCAGCGACAACGTGATCGCGATCGACGGCGAAAGCGGCGCGGTGCTGTTCGACACGCCGGTCGGCGCGGGCACGCTGAACGTCGCCTTCGACGCCGCAAGCGGGCGGCTGTTCGTGGCCAACCGCGCCTCGGACACGATCACGGTCCTCGATGCCGCCACGGGCGAGATCAAGGCCAACCTGGATGGCGGCTCCTTCCCCAACCACCTGGTCGTCGCGCCGGAAGGCACGGTGTTCTCGGTCAACAAGGCGCGCGGCAAGGACGATCCCGAAGGCGACCGCCTGACCCGCATCGCGCCCAAGGCGTGACCGCAAGGCGCGGTATCCCTGCCGCGCGCGGTCCCCGGTCTCTGCCCCGTCCCTCTGGGGGCAGAGACCGCCCCGTCCCGTCACCCAGTATCCCGGACCCCATCCATGCCCGCCAACGCCCAGCCCTTCGCCCGTTGCCAGCCCCCGTCCCGGCAGGGGTGCCATGCCTGAGCCCGTTTCCCGGCAGCGGCTCTCGGTCGCCTCGCGCAGCCTTGCCGCCATCCTGGGCGGCTACCTGGCCGCCAATCTCTTCGTGCCGGCCTTTGCCAGGCTGGTGCCGATGCCGCCGCGCGACGCCGCGCAGCTGGCGTTGATGCTGTCCTTCGTCGTCTTCGCCGCGGCCTCGGTCTGGGCCTTCGCCTGCCGCAGCGCCGCACGGGCCTGGGCGGGGATCCTGGGCGCCGCGGCGCTGTTTGCGCTGGTCGTCGCGACCCTGCCGGGGGGTGGCGCATGAAGAACGGTTTTCGCCAGTCGATGGCCTGGCTGCATACCTGGACCGGGCTGCTGCTGGGCTGGCTGCTCTTTGCGATCTTCCTGACCGGCACCATCGCCTATTTCCGCAGCGAGGTGACCTATTGGATGCGCCCCGAACTGCACGGCTCGGTCCAGGGCGCCGACCCGGCCGGGCTTGCCCTGGCCCGCCTGGCCGAGGTCGCGCCGCAGGCGGCAAGCTGGAACATCACCCTGCCAGACGAGCGCAGCCCGGTGCTGGCGCTGTCCTGGGCCAAGCCGGGCGAGCAGGCGGGACGGCGCGGCGGCGAGACCATGGTGATCGACGCCGCCACGGGCGCGACGCTTTCGCCGCGCCCGACGGCGGGGGGCGAGTTCCTCTATCGCTTTCATTTCGAGCTTTACGGCCTGCCGCGCAGCTTCGCGCGCTGGATCGTCGGCATCGCGACCATGGCGATGTTCGTCGCCATCATCAGCGGCGTCATCACCCATAAGAAGATCTTCAAGGAGTTCTTCACCTTCCGCCCCGGCAAGGGCCAGCGCTCCTGGCTGGACATCCACAACATGACCGCGGTGCTGGCGCTGCCCTATCATGTCATGATCACCTTTTCGGGGCTGGTGCTGTTCGCGGCGACGCTGATGCCCTTGGTGGTGGACCGCCCCGCGCCGCGCGGCCCGGCCCCGCAGGCATCCGCCGTTGCCGCGCCACCCCCGCAGCGGGTGCTGCCGCAACTGGTCCCGCTGGCGCCGCTGCTGGCGCGGGCCGAGGCGGCCTGGGCCATGCCGGTCGGCCGGATCGGCATCGAAAAGCTCGACGGCCCCCGGCCCGAGATCGTCCTGGTCCCGCAACGCAACTCGGTGCTGACGGTGCAGAGCGGCTCGGGCGCGAACGGGGTCGAGCGGATGCGCTTCGACGGGCTGAGCGGGGCGCTGATCGAACAGACCGGCCGGCCGGAGGCCTCGGCCACGGCAAAGGTGAACCACGCGCTCGGCGCGCTGCATCGCGCCCGCTTTGCCGATACCGCGCTGCGCTGGCTGTTCTTCGTCGCCGGCCTGGCCGGGACCGTCATGGTGGGCAGCGGGCTGGTGCTGTGGGTGTCGAAACGCGCCGCCAGGCATTCCCGTACCGAGCGCCAGCCCCGCGGGCTGTGGCTGGTCGAGCGGCTGAACATCGGCGGCATCGCCGGGCTCACGCTGGCCACGGCGGGCTATTTCTGGGCCAACCGGCTGATCCCGGCCGATGCGCCGGAACGCGCGCTGCTGGAGATCCGCGCCTTCTTCCTGATCTGGCTCGCCGCGGCGATCTGGCCATTCCTGCGCCCGCCCGCGAAAGCCTGGAGCGAGCAGCTTGGCCTTGCCGCCTTGCTGCTTCTGGCCCTGCCGCTGCTGAACGCGGCGACCGGCCCGTCCAGCCTGTTGCAGGCGATGGGGCAAGGGAACTGGGTGCTGGCCTCGGTCGATCTGATGGCGATCCTGTGCGGCCTTGCCTGCGCTCATGCCGCCTGGAGGGCCCGGCCCGGACGGGTGAAGGCACCGAAGCCACGCGCCCGCGTCCAGGCCAGCCAGGTTCCGGGAGAGTAGGATGCTGGTCTGGCTGTCCCTTGTCCTTTGCTACCTGGCGTTCCTTGCGCTGGCCCTAGCCATGCCGCGGCACCACGAGCAGCTGCGCGGCCGCAAGCCCGGCCGAGGGTTGGTCTGGCTGCTACGGATCACCGGCGCGGTGCTGTTGGGCCTGTCGGCCTGGCCCGCGCTGATCTGGTGGGGAAACCCCGCTGTCGCGGTTTCGTCCTGGCTGGGCATCCTGTCCGTGGCGGCCTTCGCGGTCGCGATGATGCTGACCTATGCCTCCGGCTGGTGGCGAACGACCCTGGCCGGGGCGGGGACCGCGGCAATCCTGCTGCTGGTCCTGCCGGTATTTTTGCATCCGTGACCTGCGTATCGGCATTCATGACCCGCGCGGTCGCCCGCCGCTCGGACCGCCCGTTTTGCTGGTAAGGCGGGGATAGAGCCGGGTTTCCTTGGCATTTCCCTGGTGGCCCGGCGCGCCATCCGCGCGGCTGCCGGCCCCGGCTCCTGCCCAGGCATCTGTCATCATTTGCACGCGGGCCCCACCCCAATAGCGGCAGTTTACATTAGCAGCTGTCTAGCAGGCTGCTGAAAAAATCCGTGCGACAGGAGAGCTTGGGCCGGGAACCGGGAAATCCGCCTCAATTCTGCCGGAAATGCCCGGTTTTCAGGCTGATCTTCGCCGAATCCAGAACGAATTCCGCCACGACGCCCTGTCAGGGCCCTTTCTCCGCAGTCTGCTAGCGGTGTTGCTGGCGGCCGGGCGTGTCATGACCTGCCGCCGCTTCCGCGGGCTCACGCCCCCCGGCGTTTCGAGGCGACCCGGACGTGCAGTTGCCTGGAACGCGGGCCCCGGCCGGCCTGATGAGCCTGGCTCAAGCCTGCCAGCGGGGTTCGCGCCCTCCGTCCTGACGAGGTAGCCGGGCGGTCAGGCGGTCGTTGTCGTGGCAGGGGCGGCGACAAGACCTGATGCTGCTATGCCTTGATGCCGGCGCGCCCGTCGTCCTATAGCCGATATGGCGGAACCGTGCCGTGGCTTGTGTGCGGATGATGGCCCGCACTTCGGTTTGCTTTACCGGGCGCCATCAAGGCGATCGTGAAGCAAGCCTTTTGTCGTGTCCGACGGCAAATATGGAAATACTGCGTTCCCCCGACGGCTATAGAATTTCGTTACCTCCGTGGAATCTCCTCCAATACCAAGGCGAACTGTCAGAACGTGTAAGTTTAAAGCAGCCTCCGGTCTGGCTTTGCCGCCGTGAAACTGCCGGTTCACGTTACAAGAAGCGGAAGAATCCATGCGGGTCGAATTGGTCCCCACGCCACCCGGCGTGCCGTTTTGCACTGCAAATCCGGCGGCCGGAATTGCGAGTAAAAGGTCATTTTCCTCGTATCCGTGGCATTTTTTGCTCAAGTCGCATGACATGGGTTTCACCGCCTAGCAGTTGCTGAATATCGATCGCGCAACATGTCTCCGGGAAAAGTGGGTGGTCCAGATACTTCGCCGACCTTTGCTGCGAGACAGGGCGACTCCCTGCGATGAAACGCTGTTCTGTAAACCGGATAGCTGATCGAAGCAAATCATTCCCGCAGGCCGCTGACCTGATCGACTCTTGCAGATCCGCCGCCTTTCAGGACCAGTTCGGCGCCGTTTTGGGTCAATTCGATCCCGGTCACGCGACTATAGGATTCGACATCGCGCAGGGTCACGCTGCCGTTGCTGCTCTCTTCCTCGATGCGGAAGGTGTAAAATCCCGCAGGGAGTGAAGTGCCATCCGCATATCGACCATGCCATTCAGTCTCCCCAGACATTGATCCTATGGTTTGTCGTAGCACCTCTTTGCCCTGTTCATTCAGCGTAACGAGCGTAGCACTTTCGCCATTCGCGCTTCTGTCCGCCGCCAGTATCAAGGAGGATCCGTCGAACCATACAGGAGCATTCGTTCTCACCTCCCGGCCTATCCAGGTCGAAAGCTGACCGATCTCCCCTCCATCGATATTGCCCAGGAGTTGCGTCAGAAGCAGGTTGGTCTGAACCTGCTGTTCAACCCCGGAAAATGTCGCAAGCTGCACGGCAAATTCCGTGTTCTCCATTGGATTAAGCGGATCCTGGTTCTTGATCTGCGTCGTCAGCATCTTCAGGAACATTTCGAACTGGTTCGTGGAGCTGGTTTCGCTGGATCCTTTTGAAGATTGGAGGCTTCTTGCATCAATTCCGTCAACCGCAGAAGTTGTATTGATAGTCACCATCTCTTTCCCCTAGATCCTGATATCAATTCCGGTGTTCATCAAAGTTGCAGCGGTTTTAACTGGGTCTGCATTTTCCAGATATTGTTGCGGCACTGATTCTAGCAGAGAATCAGGCTCTCTTGCCGGAAAATTGTTTTGCGAACTCCATTCCTCCTCGCCATCGGAGAATGAGATATCTGCGCCCGAAACCCCCGCGTCACGAAGCTCCTTTGAGAGTAGATCTATGTTTCTCCTCAGCAAATCGAACGTCTCTGGCCGTTCGGCAAGGATCGTTACAGCCGGATTGTCGCCCGGTGATATCAGCATCCGAACTTTCCCCAATTCTGCCGGATCAAGAATAACCTCGACCCGCGCAGCAACCTGCGTAGGTGTAACTTCTCGCCCTATTTGGCGTATAACTTGGCGTGGGTCAAAGCTCGAGGTCTTGAAGGCTCTTTCAGCATGGCCACCTTCATGAGAGGTTGGAGCCTTTATCTCATAATCCTTTAAAGGGATTGCATCTTGACCCTCGTTACTCATATGAAAATCCCTCATGGTTGTGCCGGCGAAGGGTTCGGATAAGCTCTCCCTTACGATCGGGTCGGATTTTGAAAATGCCGCAACATTCGGTAGAGGTGTAACCTTTATGAGATCGTGTTCCTTGTGGCCGTGTAGAGAGCCTTCATCGGCAGAATCTTCAAAAAAAATACCGCCAAATATATTTTTGAGAGTATGACCATTGCTCGACATGCCTGCGTAGGTGCTGAGGCCTCGTTCCGAGAGCTCATGATGCAGGATCTCTGCTCTCCCCGGTTTCTGATCGGCGTATTCGAAGAAATCCGATACCATTTCCACCCATTCGCTTTCCTCCACCAACGGCTCTGCTGTGATTTGTCTCTCTCCGGCGGCACCGATATGGTCCGAACTGCCGAGAGATAGCTGATCGGCTGCAACGGTCGGATCGGCGGCCAGATCAAGAACCGAACTGTCGGCCGTATCATCTGCATCGGCAAGGATATCTTCATCGTCGGATGCGGTGGAATGGACGGGCGATTCGATCGGCTCCGCCGTGGGGTCGTCTTGCAGCTGGACGCTGAAAAATCCTGAAAAATCAATTGTTTTGCAAGCGCTTAGCCGAACCACATTGTTGCACTGCACGCCAAGCGGCGCAGCTGCTGCTTGGTGACATGTAAAACCCACATCCACTTGGATCCCCTCTGTGCCGATCAAGTTGCTGCCAGATTGGCATAGCAAGATTACCAAATATTTACTTATGCCAGATAAAGTCACCCGTTGTTGAAACTTTTATTCAGAAAAGAGCCTGACATGGAGAGAGTTCTGGCAGCAGGAACCGCCCGCACGACAACCCGACCGAAACCGAGCGTCGTCGATGGACTCGAGCAGGCATTTCTTGCGGAAATGCTGAAGCACGCCGGACCCGGACAGCCGACCGGTGAGTTCGGCGGCGGCATCGGCGAATCGCAATTTGCAAGCCTGTTGAACGATACCTATGCGGAAGCCATCGCGGAACGAATTGATCTTGGATTTCAACGCCGTAGAGAGGGGATCAAATGACAAAAGCTCTATATTTTCTCCAACAGGCGAGAGAAGATCTTCTGGCATTCCAGGCCGATTCGGCCCTTGTGAAAATGCAGGAATTTGAAGTGCTTGTTCACTCTGGCGCGATGCCAAGGGACAGGGTTGCAGAAACTGCCGAACTGCTGCGCGACATTCTGTCCCTCGCCAGTGCTGCCTGCGACGGTGTGGCGGCCGCGCAGCGGCAGCTTGCCGAGATCGCAGCCTTGTCGCGCCACCTGAACACCTATGATCGCCAGGGCCGCAGGATCGGCAATCCTATTTCTTCACCGCATGATAGAAGATTTTGAGTAAACTTTTCTGTAGTCTTTGATTGCCTGGGTCGCCTGGTCAGGAGTTTATTCAGGAAGGGCGGATAGATCGAATGACGTGACATAGTCATCGGGTCCGTCCCGTAGGTCAGAAGGCCTCTTGCACTAGAAACGGGTAAACCACCCAGGAATGGAGATTGAAGATGTCCAGCATTCTGACCAATAATGGCGCGATGGTCGCGCTGCAAACCCTGAAAGGGATCAATGCGAATCTGACGAAAGCCCAGAATGAGATTTCGACCGGAAAAAAGGTCGCCAACGCACAGGACAATGCTGCGGTTTGGGCCATTTCGAAGGTCATGGAATCCGACCAAGCAGTCTTCAAGACGCTTCAGAGCAACCTGAATCTTGCTGCGGCGGTGGTGACGACTGCGCGGGACGGTGCTGAAGATATCCGTGATTTGCTTGATGAAATGAGAAGGCTGGCAAGCAGTGCCGGCAGTGATGCGAACGATTTTGCGACTGTGAACGAGCAGATCGTGGAGAAAAGGAACCAGATTATTTCGACGATTGACGGAACCCAGATGAATGGGGTCAATCTGCTCAAGACCAACCCGATCGGTACTGCGACATCCTTCAGCGTCTTGGCGTCCTTGGACCGGACAGCGGGTACAGCTGTAACCACTGCGCAGACGATTACGGTCAATTCTGTGGACTTCGAGGCGGATATTGAAGGCGCTACGATCACGACCATTACGGACAGCACCACGGCACGAACCGCGGTTGGTGAAATCGAGGCGTTGCTCGACATCGCGAAGACAGGGGCAGCAGAACTTGGTACGGCCGCCAAGCGGATCAACGATCAATCGAATTTCGTATCGAAGCTGGCCGATTCGCTGACTGCCGGCATCGGTGCGCTGGTGGATGCCGATATGGAGGAAGCGTCAGCCCGTCTGCAGGCGCTGCAGACCCAGCAGCAGCTTGGGGTGCAGGCGTTGTCGATCGCCAACCAGGCGCCGCAAACGATTCTGTCGCTATTCCGATAATCTAGCAAGGGCGCCCTGTGGGGCGCCCTTCGTTCCAATATAGGTCTAGAATGGGTCTCCTGACGTGAAGCTTGCAAATTTTCAAAGCACTGACACGAATTTTGGTTCGCGGCATGTTCGAACAGACAGGGATAATGAGTATTTTGCGTTTTCCCAGGTAACGCAAAAGCTCAAGAACGCAACTAAAATCGATGATCGTTATGCGATGATAGAGGCGGTAAACGCCAGTAGCCAGCTTTGGACTGTCATAGCTGCCGATCTTGCCCATGAGGAAAACAGTCTACCTCCAGAGGTAAAGGCGGGCCTGCTATCGCTTGCTTTTTTCTCTCTCAAGCAAGGCCGTCGTATCCTGTTGGAACGCGCCTCTGCTGAGCCGCTCATAGAAATAAACATCAGAATAATGAAGGGTTTGCGAGGGGACATGAATTCATGACAGGCCTTGTTCTCAAGCTGGCTCCTCGCGAAAGAATTCTGGTGAACGGTGCCGTAATAGAAAACGGCGATAAGCGTTCCAAGGTATCAATTCTTACGCCGAATACCAGTATCCTTAGATTAAGAGATGCCATACATCCAGATTCTGTCAACTCTCCGGTTTCGAGGATATGCTATATCTGCCAACTCGTTCTCACCGGAGATGCTCTTGAGGATGAGGGGCGAAGGCAGGTTCTCTACGGTATAGAGCAGTTGTCTCAAGTTTTTCGTGATCTGGACAGTGGCAGTTTGCTTGATTTCGCCTCCAATGCAGTAATTGAAGGGGATTACTACGGGGCCTTTAGGAAGCTCAGACTGCTTATTCCAAGGGAGTCAAGGTTAATGGCCATAGGTAAGCCATGAGTTATAATGTTCAGGTGGGATCGGGAGGGTATGTGGGCTGGAAGATTCTTGAGCGTACGATGGTGAAGCAGCGTAGCGCTTTTCTCAAGAGTCATGACATAAGGGTTTCCAAGGATTATTTTCAGCAGAACATCCAAAACATTAAGACTGCCGAAGAGCTGGTCAATGACAGAAAACTGTTGGTGGTCGTGCTGCGTGCCTTTGGGTTGGATTCTGACGTTAACAACAAGTTCTTTTTAAGAAAGGTTATTGAATCCGATCCTGCCGATAAGGGTAGTTTGGTAAATAGGCTTGCAGATAAGCGTTACCTTGCCCTGAATCAGGGTTTGGCGCTCCATTTTTCGTCGGAGGGGCAAGGTGCTAGGGTTGATGTCGGTGCAATTATTGAAAAATATGAGTCGAGATCATTCGAGAGGAATATCGGGGAAAGGCATGCAGAAATTGAGCTGGCGTTGAACGCGCAGCGAGAATTGCTAAATATTGCGACTTCAGATGCAAGTGAAAATACGAAATGGTATCAAATTCTCGCGTCTAAGCCTCTGCGCCAGGTGTTTGAAGGGGCTTATGGTATTGGAGCCGGATTTTCCTCTCTTTCCATTGATAGGCAGCTTTCGGAGCTGAAGGTGAGAACCGAGAGACTT
This sequence comes from Paracoccus sp. FO-3, assembly GCF_006386455.1. NCBI lineage: Bacteria > Pseudomonadati > Pseudomonadota > Alphaproteobacteria > Rhodobacterales > Paracoccaceae > Paracoccus > Paracoccus sp. FO-3. Next base: position 63,249 of record NZ_VCBQ01000001.1, read on the forward strand.
ACCGGAAGCAATAGCGTGAGCCAGTTCGAATCAGGCGATGGTCTTGATCTTGTTCTCAGGCATTTTCTTTTGCGTAGCCAGATGAGTGTGTCATCAGGGAGCTCTCGTTATGCCAATGCCCTTGCCTTGTTGAGAGCATAGGCAGCTATTCTGTAATATTTTACGTTAAGAAATGGGAAGACGTGCCTGTGGGAGTTGTCCTTGCTTGATCTCGACTGATACCCGAGAGCGCAAGCTTGAAGCCCAGAGGGCGCAGCTGCGGGTGGCCATCGCCATTGCGACAGAGCCACCTGTCCTGCGACGCCATCTCGGCCTCAGGGAGCTTACCGGGTCCAGATCACTAACTTCGTTACCGTTCTGTTCCCCTTGGGCATTAAGGTGGAAGCCATGGCCGCGCTGCGCAGCTTGATTTCGTTGGATCCACATGTGCGCGGACGGAGATGCGGGTCGAACTGGAAGGCGAATCCGCGGGTGTTCTTGCGGGGGGAGATGACCGCACCAGAACCTTACAAGCGGAAGGGGCTGGTCGCTTGCAGGTTGGAAAGAATGGTTGCGCACGCCCTCTGCCGGTCTTGCCGATCCCGCTCCGGCGGTACCGTTCGAATGCTCGGCGGTGTCGGTGCGAGAGAAGCAATCGGCCGCCGAGGATTATCGGAGTGTCGAAACCCGCTGCCCTCGGCGACAACGCCAATGGTCGCGACGTGGTGTACCCCTGGGATAAACGGCGCCAGGCTTCGGGAGGAGTTCCTTGATTCGTCCTGGCAAATGCTCGACCCGCATTTCGGTCTTGGCAGTCTTGGAGCAGGATCTGTTCTGCCTGCTGTGGGGAGCGCGGCGACATTAGGTGCGCCGATCAGGTATTCAGCCAGCATTTTCTTTCGGGATGGCTGCGACCGTGGCGCAGCGGAAAACCCGGCAGGTGCCTCCGCGCCTTGTGCAGCACCGGCATTGCGGTGGCACGGGTTCGAGCCAGGTCGCGCATCGCGTTCGGCACCTATGCGAAGTCAACCGGCGCCGCGCTTGGTCAGCATCACCTTGGCGATTGCTCTTTTCCAGGGGCAACGGAGGTGCGACCAGGGCGCGCTCCTGCCTCGGCTTGACAGGCGGGCGGTGTCGGAACGGCGCTGCCGGGGGCCGATGCGATGGGCGGGGGCGATCCCGGCCGATGGGACAGCCGCGAGGCATCAGGGGGTCCGGTGCCGGTTACAAGCCCGGCCATGGCGGGTTTTCATGCCTTCTGCGCGGTGCGGACCGGGCGTATCTTCAACCTGACCGGCACGGTGATCACCACCAGGCAGGAGACGACCAGCACCACGCCGATCCAGCCAAGCGCCGGCAGGCGCTCGCCCACCACCAGGATGGCCAGCATCGCCGCCACCACCGGCTCGATCAGGGTGATCGTCGTCGCCATGCTGGCGGAAATCCGCGCCAGGCCGATGCCGAAGCAGACATAGCCCAGGAACATCGGCACCAGCGCCATGTAGATGCCCACCGCGGCATTCCCCCACGAGGCCAGGAACGGCCCGCCGCTCGCGACCAGCACCGGCATCAGCAGCAGCCCGCCGATGCCGAAGGTCGCGCCCATCGCCACGCGCGAGTGGATGCCGCGCAGCATCAGCCGCCGCGCCGTCCAGGAGTAAAGCGCATAGGTCAGCCCGCCGACCAGGCCGAGCGCGATGCCGAGCAGGGTCGCGCCCTCGCCGGCCTGGTGTCCCGCATCCTCGGCCAGGCACAGCAGCACCATGCCCAGAAGCCCGATCGAGGCCCCGGCCAGCCAACGCCGCGACAGCCGCGCGCCGTCGAAAAGCCATTCGATCAGGGCCGACAGCAGCGGTGCCGAGCCGATGGTCACCACCGTGCCGATGGTCACCCCGGCCAGGCGCATCGAGGCGTAGAAGGCCAGCGGATAGATCGCCACCGCCAGCCCGCCAGGCAGCAGGTTGCGCCAATGCCGTGCCAGTTCCGGCAGGGCGCGGGCGATGCGCCCGCCGGCCAGCAGCGCCTGCAGCAGCCCGCCGACGCCCATCGCCGCCGCGCCGATGGCGGCCGGGCCGACCTCGGGCGCGAAGGTGGCGGCGGTGCCGGTGGTGCCCCAGACGACCGAGGAGAACAGGACCGCGGCGACGCCGATGCCGTGATCCCTGGACGGGCTGCTCACAGCGCCTCCAGCATGTCCGAGGCCATGGCGCGGGCCTCGTGCACCAGGGCGCTGGTGCCTTCCAGCCCGGCGCGGGCGATGGCCCCTTCCAGCAGGAAGGAGAGCTGCTGCGCCAGCCGGGCCGCGCGGTCGGGATCATCAGGCAGCAGTTTGGCCAGGGGCGCGGCCAGCAGGGCTTCGACCTCTTCCTTGTGGCGGCGGACGGCCTGGCGGCCGATGTCGCCGGCGGTCAGTTCGGCGGCGGCGTTCAGCAACCCGCAGCCGCGAAAGCCGCGCTCGTATTCATGCTCGGCATGGTCCTGATAGGCGTCGAACACTGCCAGCACACGCGCGCGGGGCGTTTCGGCATCCCGCGCCCGAGCTTCATGGAGGCCCAGCCATTCCTCGTGCCGCGCCTGCAGATACTGGTTCACCAGGTCGGCCTTGGAGGAGAAGTTGTTGTAGAGGCTTTTCTTCGCCACCCCGGCGCGCTCGACGATGGCGTCGATGCCGGTCCCGCCGATGCCGTTGTTGTAGAACAGCACGGCAGCCGCCTTGAGCAGCCGCTCGCGCGCGCTTTCCGGCGCTGGGGGCTGGGGAGCTTCCATCATCGCCTCCACGAAGTAGGTAGGTCGGTATACCTATGGCTGGCCCGGCGAGTCAAGCAGGGCTTGCGGCATCCGACGCGGAGAAGCGGTTGACAGGAGAGGGTCAGAATTATAAACGAACGACCGTATTGAAATCTTGGTGGTGGATATGGGACGCAAGCGCACGATTGACCGCGACGAGTTGATGGGCGCCATCGAACGGGTGGCGCGGCGCTCGGGCATTGCCGGGCTCAGCATCGACGCGGTGGCCAGGGAGGCCGGGATCAGCAAGTCCAGCGTGGTCTATGACTGCGAAAGCAAGGCCGGGCTGCTGGCCGCCTTCATCCGCCACAAGATGGCCCAGCACCGGGCGCGATTCGCCGAGGTGCGCGCCCGGCACGAGGGCGAGCCCAATGCCCGGCTGCGCGCGCTGATCGACGAATATCGCCGGGTTCCGACCGACGAGGAACTGGACATGGCGCTGCTGATCAGCGCCAGCATGGGCGAGCATGCCGAATGCCGCGAGATCATGCGCGAGGTGCTGGCCGGCGATGCCGAGGCGGTCGCGGCCGAGGCGGCCGACCGGCGCCGGATGCTGATGGCGCTGCTGACGCTGCACGGCATGGCCTTCCTGGAATATTTCGGCTTCCACCGCTTCGACCAGGAAACCCGCGATGAGATCCTTGATGAATTGATGGCGGTCGCGGAAAGCGACCCCGGCACAGCCGGAGACTGACCCCTCCCCCCAACCATTCAGCCCTCCCAGGAAAGAACCATGACCATGAGACTGTCTCCCGGCCTTTGCGCCGGGCTTGTGCTTTGCTGCCTGACGGCGGCCGCCCCGGTGGCGGCGCAGCAACTGCCGCCGCCCCAGGTCAGCGTGCAGGTGATGACGCCCGAGGCGTTGCCGGTGGTGAACGAACTGCCCGGCCGAGTCGCCGCGACCCGCATCGCCGAGGTGCGGCCCCGCGTCGGCGGCATCGTGATCGAGCGCGTCTTCGAACAGGGCGGCAAGGTCGAGGCGGGCGATGTGCTTTACCGCATCGACCCGGCGCCCTATGACGTGCGCGTCGCCAGCGCCCAGGGTGCGCTGGCCCGCGCCGAGGCCACCGCGCTGAACGCCGCCGACCAGGAAAAGCGCGCCCGTGCCCTGCGCGAGCGCAAGGTGACGGCGGGGGTCGACCTGGACAATGCCGCCACCGCGCTGGCCCAGGCCCAGGCGGATGTCGCCATTGCCCGCGCCTCGCTGCAAGAGGCGCAGCTGAACCGTTCCTATACCGAGGTGACTGCGCCCATCGCCGGCGTGGTCGGCCGCGCGCTGGTGACCGAGGGGGCGCTGGTCAACGCCCAGACCGACATCATGGCGACGATCCAGCAGCTCGACCCGGTCTATGTGGATTTCACCCAGTCCTCCTCGGAGCTTTTTGCGCTGCGCCGGGCCCTGGCGGCGGGGCAGCTGGCGATGATGTCGGCCGACGAGGCGGCGGTGCGGCTGATCTTCGACGACGGCAGCGAATATGCCCATCCCGGCAAGCTGCTGTTTTCCGAGGCGAGCGTGGACAGCTCGACCGGGCAGATCACCCTGCGCGCCGAGTTCCCGAACCCCGAGGGCGAGCTGCTGCCCGGCCTTTACGTCCGGGTGCGGATCGAGCAGGCCATGCGCGACAACGCCCTGACCGTGCCGCAGATGGCGGTGCAGCGCGACCAGTCGGGCCAGGCCTATGTCTATGCGCTGAAGGATGACGAGACGGTCGAGCGCCGCGACGTGACCCTGGGCCAGACCACCGACAACCGCTGGCTGGTGGAAAGCGGGCTGGAGCCGGGCGACCGCGTCGTGGTGCTGGGGGCGCAGAAGCTTTACCCCGACGCCAAGGTGGTGGCGCAGCCGGTCGAGGCCCCCAGGGTGCCGGCCGGCGCCGCCGCGGCCGCCGAAGCGCCCGCGCAGGAGTAGGGCGATGGCACGGTTCTTCATTCACCGGCCGGTGCTGGCCTGGGTGATTTCCATCTTCATCGTCATCGCCGGCGTGCTGGCGCTGCCGATGATGCCGGTCGCGCAATATCCGCAGGTGGCCTGGCCGCAGATCACCATCTCGACCGCCTATACCGGCGCCGCGCCGGGCGAGATCAACCAGGCGGTCGCCCAGCCCATCGAGGACGAGCTGAACGGCGTCGAGGGGCTGGCCTATTACGAATCGGTCTCGGACAGTTCCGGGGCCATGTCGATCACCGCCACCTTCGAGCCGGGCACCGACATCGCCCGCGCCCAGGTCGACGTGCAGAACGCCGTGGCGCGGGTCGAGCCGCTTTTGCCGCAAAGCGTGGTCGACCAGGGCGTGCTGATCGAAGAGGCGGGCACAGGCTTCCTGATGATGGTGGCGCTGACCTCGGACGACGGCTCGCTGGACGACATCGCGCTGGGCGATTACCTGAACCGCAACGTGGTGGGCGAGATTCGCCGCATCGAGGGCGTGGGCCGGGCGCAGGTCTTTGCCCCGGAACGCGCGCTGCGCATCTGGGTCGATCCGGCCAAGATGACCGGGCTGAACCTCAGCTCGGCCGAGATCGTGGCGGCGGTGCGGGCGCAGAACGCGCAGGTGGCGGCCGGCAAGGTCGGCGCCGACCCGAACCCCATCGGCCAGCAGCTGACTGCGACCGTGCTGATCAAGGGCCAGCTCGACGACGTGGACGAGTTCGGCAAGATCGTGCTGCGCGCCAATCCCGACGGCTCGACCGTGCTGCTTCGCGACGTGGCGCGGCTGGAAGTGGGGGCGGAAAGCTACAGCTTCGCCTCGCGCATCAACGGCAAGCCGGCGGCGGCGCTGGGTGTCCAGCTGTCGGCCACCGGCAATGCGCTGAACACCTCGGAAGCGGTGCACCAGAAGATGGAGGAGCTGTCGCAGTTCTTCCCCGAGGGGGTGAGCTATACCATCCCCTACGACACCACCCCCTTCGTCGAGGCTTCGATCGAGAAGGTGCTGCATACGCTGGTCGAGGCCATGGCGCTGGTCTTCGTGGTGATGTTCCTGTTCCTGCAGAATTTCCGCTATACCATCATCCCGACCATCGTCGTGCCCATCGCGCTGATGGGGACGGTGGCGGTCATGCTGGCGGCGGGGTTCTCGATCAACGTGCTGACCATGTTCGCCATGGTGCTGGCCATCGGCATCCTGGTCGACGACGCCATCGTGGTGATCGAGAACGTGGAACGCATCATGGCGACCGAGGGCCTGCCGCCGCGCGAGGCCACCGAAAAGGCCATGGGCCAGATCTCGGGCGCCATCGTCGGCATCACGCTGGTGCTGGCGGCGGTCTTCGTGCCGATGGCCTTCTTTCCCGGCTCTTCGGGCATCATCTATCGCCAGTTCGCGCTGACCATGGTGGTGTCGATCCTGTTCTCGGCCTTCCTGGCGCTGACGCTGACCCCGGCGCTTTGCGCGACCTTCCTCAAGCCGATCAGCGGCCATCACGAAAGGAAGGGCTTCTTCGGCTGGTTCAACCGCAATTTCGACCGGCTGACCGACCGCTATACCGGCGCGGTCGGGCTGGTCACGCGGCGGCGGCTGGTGATGATGGCTTTCTACCTGGTGCTGGTCGGGGCGACGGCCATGGGCTTCCTGCGCCTGCCCTCCAGCTTCCTGCCGAACGAGGACCAGGGCTTCATCATCGCCGACATCCAGACCCCGGCCACGGCCAGTTCCAACCGCACCGACGAGGTGCTGGCCCAGGCCACGCAGATGTTCCAGCAGAACGAGGCGGTCGAGAATACCGTGGCGATCCGCGGCTTCAGCTTTTCGGGGCAGGGGCCGAATGCGGGGCTGATGTTCGTCACCTTCAAGGACTGGGCCGAGCGCGAGCAATCGGCGCAGGACATCGCCAATGCCGCGAACATGCAGATGTTCGGCTATCAGGACGCGCAGGCCTTCGCACTGTCACCGCCGCCGATCCCCGGCTTCGGCGCCACCGGCGGCTTCAGCTTCCGCCTGCAGGACCGCGGCGGGCAGGGGCAGGAGGCGCTGCTGGCCGCCGCCCAGCAGATCATTGCCCAGGCCCAGGAAAACGGCATCGCCACCGGGCTGCGGATCGAGGGGCTGCCCTCGGCCGCGCAGGTCTTCGTCACCATCGACCGCGAAAAGGCCAATGCCTTCGGCGTGACCTTTGCCGACATCTCGGCGACGATCTCGCAATACCTCGGCTCGGCCTATATCAACGACTTCCCCAATGCCGGGAAGATGCAGCGCGTGGTCATGCAGGCCGAGGAGGACTCGCGCATGCAGGCCGAGGACATCCTGGCGCTGACCGTGCGCAACGCCAATGGCGGGATGGTGCCGTTTTCGTCCTTCGCCAGCGTGGCGTGGGAACAGGGGCCGTCGCAGGTCGTGGGCTATAACGGCTATCCGGCGGTCCGCATCGCCGGCGCCGCCGGGCCGGGCTACAGTTCCGGCGCCGCCATGGCCGAGATGGAGCGGCTGGCGGCCGAACTGCCGCAGGGCTTCGGCTACGAATGGACCGGGCAGTCGCTGGAGGAGATCCAGGCCGGCAGCCAGGCGACGCTGCTTTACGCCATGAGCATCCTGTTCGTCTTCCTGCTGCTGTCCGGGCTTTACGAAAGCTGGTCGATCCCGCTGTCGGTGATGCTGGTCGTGCCCCTGGGTGTCCTGGGCTGCGTCGTCGCGGTCATGCTGCGCGACATGCCCAACGACATCTATTTCAAGGTCGGGCTGATCGCGATCATCGGGCTTTCGGCCAAGAACGCCATCCTGATCGTCGAATTCGCCAAGGATCTGCGCGACGAGGGCCAAAGCCTGATCGAGGCGGCGGTGACGGCGGCGAAGCTGCGCTTCCGGCCGATCCTGATGACCTCGCTGGCCTTCACGCTGGGCGTGGTGCCCTTGGCCATCGCCACCGGACCGTCGGCGGCCAGCCAGAACGCCATCGGCACCGGGGTCATCGGCGGCATGGTCGCGGCCACGGTGCTGGCGGTGTTCTTCGTGCCGGTGTTCTTCGTCTTCGTGCTGGGCCTGTTCAGCCGGGCGACCGGCCGCCGCGAGTCCGCGCCCATCCGCGGCGATACGGCCGCTTGAGTCGCGCCGCAGCCCATGGCAGGGGCGGTTGACGACCGTCCCTGCCTGTTCCTTTCGCGCCCGCAATCCGGGCCACCCAACAGAGAGTTTCGGATGACCCAGACCTTGCCTTTCTCCCGCCGCGGCATCTTGGGCGGGCTCGTCTCCAGCCTGGCGCTGGCGGCCTGCAACCCGGTCCGCTATGCCGCGCCCCGCGCCGAGCTGGCGGCCGAGTTCGCCGCCGATTCGCCCGCCCGCCGCGCCGGGGCGAATGCCTGGTGGGCCGCGTTCCGCGACAAGCGGCTGGACGCGCTGATCGCCACCGGGCTGCGGCGCAACCTGGACGTGCAGACCGCCGTCGCCACCATCCGCGAGGCCCAGGCCAACGCCCAGCTGATCGGCGCCAGCGACCTGCCGCAGGTGGATGTGCAGGGCTCGGCCGCGCGCAGCCGCAGCGAGACCGGGATCGTCGAGACCAACTCCGCCACGCTGGGCGTGTCCTGGCTGGTCGACCTGTTCGGCTCGACCCGCGCGGCGCGGCAGGGCGCCTCGGCCCGGCTGGACGCGGCCTATCTGTCGGCCGAGGTGGCGCGGCTGACCGTGGCCAGCGCCATCGCCTCGGCCTATGTCGACGCGCGTTATTACCAGGAGGCGCTGGCGCTGACCCGGCAGAGCCTGGAAAGCCGCCGCCGCACGCTGGAGATGACCCGCACCCAGGACGCCTTCGGCAGCGTCTCGCGGCTGGAAGTCCTGCAGGCCGAACAGCTGGTGGCGCAGGCCGAGGCGGCGCTGCCGGGCCTCGAGGTCGGTTTCGACCAGTCGGTGAACCGGCTGGCCACGCTGACCGCCGGGCGCAGCGCCGAGCTTGCGGCGCAACTGCGCCAGGGTGGCGGCCAGCCGCGCGCACGCTACAGTGCCAGCGTCGGCGTGCCGGCGGATGTGGTCCGCGTCCGCCCCGACGTGCGCATGGCCGAGCGCAACCTCGCCGCCGCCGCCGCCGATGTCGGCGAGGCGCAGGCGGCCTTCTATCCGCGGCTGACGCTTTCGGGCTCGATCACGCCGACGAATGGCAAGACCTGGGGCTTCGGGCCGCAGATCTCGCTGCCGCTGTTCTCGGGCGGCGCCAACCAGGCCCGGCTTTCCGCGGCGCAGGCGCGGGCGGAACAGGCGCGGCTGGCTTGGCAGGCCGCGGTGCTGGGTGCGGTCGAGGAGGTCGAGAACGCGCTGGCCGGCTATAACCGCGACGCCCGCGCTGTCGCCGCGCAATCGCGGCTGGTCGAGAATGCGCGCGAGACGGTGAACCTGACTCGCAGCTCCTATGAGCTGGGCGAGGCGGATTTCTTCCCGGTCCTGGACGCCGAGCGCAGCCTGCTCTCGGCCCGCCAGGAACTGGCGGCGGCCATCCGCCAGCAGGCGCTGAACTTCGTCGCGCTGAGCGCGGCCTCGGCCGGCGGGGTGGGCCTGCCCGCGGTCTGAGCGCGGCAGGCGGCGCGCCGTCGCCTTCGGCACGGCACGCCGGTTCTGGCTGGCGGCTGCCCGCCTTGATCCCGGCGCCGCGCCGGGAAAGGCGGGGAATGCTGCCCGCGTCCTTCTTCGCCCCCGACGCTCAAGCCGTTCGGCGGCGAGCGAGCGAGCGGGCGGATTGATGCACCGCACCGCTACCCGCCTATTGGCTGCCGGGTGTTCCGTCGAACTTCTTCTCCAGCTGCTGCCAGACCTGGACATAATCGCGCTGCATCGGTGCCTCGCGGGCGGCGAATTCGGTCAGGTGCTGGGGAAAGCGGGTTTCGAACATGAAGGACATGGTGTTGTCCAGCTTCTCGGGCTTCAGCTCGGCGTTCGAGGCACCCTCGAAGGCGCCGCGGTCCGGCCCATGCGGCAGCATGCAATTGTGCAGGCTGATCCCGCCCGGCGCGAAGCCCTGCGGCTTGGCATCGTAGATGCCATAGATATTGCCCATCAGCTCGGACATGATGTTCTTGTGATACCAGGGCGGACGGAAGCTGTGTTCGGCCACCTGCCAGCGCTCGCGGAACAGCACGAAATCGATATTCGCCGTCCCCTCCTGCCCCGAGGGCGCGGTCAGCACGGTAAAGATCGACGGGTCGGGATGGTCGAACAGCACCGCGCCGACGGGCGAATAGGTGCGCAGGTCGTATTTATAGGCGCAGTAATTGCCATGCCAGGCCACCACGTCCAGCGGGCTGTGGTCGATCCAGGTCTCGTGGAACCGGCCGCACCACTTGATCACCACGCGGGAACGCGCCTCGCGGTTCTCGAAGGCCGCGACCGGGCATTTGAAGTCGCGCGGATTGGCCAGGCAATTGGCACCGATGGGGCCGCGGTTCGGCAGGTCGAACTTCTGCCCGTAATTCTCGCAGACGAAGCCGCGGCACGGGCCTTCCAGCACTTCGACGCGATGGACCAGGCCGCGCGGGATGATGGCGATTTCCCGCGGCTCCAGGTCGATCACCCCCAGCTCTGTGCAAAAGCGCAGCCGGCCCTCCTGCGGGACCACCAGCAATTCGCTGTCGGCCGAGAAGAAATATTCGTCCTGCATCGAACGCGTGACCAGGTAGACATGGCTGGCCATGCCGACCTGGATGTTCACGTCGCCGGCGGTGGTCATGGTGCGCAGGCCGGTGATCCAGGTCAGCGCCTCTTCCGGGACCGGGATCGGATCCCAGCGATACTGCCCCAGGCTGACGATGTCGTCGCGCACATTCGGCGCTGTCTTCCAATAGGGCAGGTCGATCGCGGCGAAATCGCCGGTATGCCGGACCGAGGGCCGGATGCGATAGCACCAGGTCCGCTCGTTCCGGCCGCGCGGCGCGGTGAAGGCGGTGCCGGAAAGCTGCTCGGCATAAAGCCCATAGGCGCATTTCTGCGGGCTGTTCTGGCCCTGCGGCAGGGCGCCGGGCAGGGCCTCGGTTTCGAAATCGTTGCCAAAGCCGGGCATGTAGCCCGGATGCGTGCCGGTGGTGACGGTCGCGCGGATCATGCCGCCGGGCAGAGCAGGGCTGGTCATCGGGCTCCTCCCTGCAAGATCATTGCAGTTGCAACGATTATGCCGCCTGGGCCGCAGGCCTGTCAAGCGCCGCCCATTCCTGTTGCCAAGGCGACGAATCCTTGCTGTTCTGGCCGGAAAAAAAGGGGTGCCCCATGACCTTTCGGCTGGACGCTTTCCTGCCCTATCGCCTGTCCGTGGCGGCGGCGCAGGTCAGCCGCCGATTCGCCGCGCTCTACGAGGCCGAGGCGGGGCTGACCATCCCCGAATGGCGGGTGCTGGCGCATCTGGACCATTCCGGCGCGGTCAGCATCCGCGACATCCATGCCCGCGTGAACCTGGACAAATCCGTGGTCAGCCGTGCCGCCTCGCGCCTGCAGGGGGCGGGGTTGGTTCGGAAATCGGGCAACGACGCCGACCGGCGGCTGATCGTGCTGGAACTGACGCCCCGGGGGCAGGCGCTGATGCTGCGGCTGGGCCGCATCGCCGAGGCGTTCCAGGCCGATCTGCTGGCCGAACTGGGGCCGGATGCCGCCGCGCTGGACCGTCTCCTGTCGCGGCTGGCCGGCAAGGAGACGGGCGCGGCCTAGCCCGCGACGGCCTGGACAGCCGGCCGGCCGCCTGGATCAGTAGGGCGCGGGCGCCACTTCCGGCGGCGTATAAGGGGCCGGTGCGGCTCCATAGGGGGCCGGCTGTCCCATCTGCACCTGGCTGTTTGCCGCCTGTTCGCTCAGCAACTGTCCCGCGGTCTGCATGTCCCGCCCCGCGCCCTGCATCGTCTCGCAGCCCGCGACCGCCATGCCGGCCAGGCAAAGGCCGACCGTAACCATCCGACGCATGCTCGTTCCTTTCTTTTTTTTCTGCTCGTTGTCGGCAAAGCCTAATCTCCTTGGCAAGCCGCTCAAGTCACAGCCGTGGCAGTGGGCGCCCGATCGGCAAGGATTGTCTTGAAAGGGACGCTCCCGCAGGCGGATCCCGGCCGATCCGGCTGGGCGGGGCCCGCCGCGCGGCCCCGTGACAACTTGACGCAAGTCAAGCGGGCCGCCGCGCAGCTGTGCCAGAACGCCGGGACCAAGAGAGGAAGTTCCATGGACCTGAATGCGCGCAAGACCATGCTGATCATGCGGCGCAGGGCGCTTCTTGCCGACCTGGCCTCTATCGGAAAGGCATTGCGCCCTGCCGGCCTGCAGGATGCGAAAGCCGCGCAAGAGAGGGTCTTTCACGCGCTCGGCAGGGTCCAGCAGATCGAGGTGGAGCGTATAGAGGCAGCCCTGCGCCGCATGGAAAGCGGCCAATACGGGGTTTGCACGGGTTGCGGGACCAGCATCCTGCCGGCACGGCTGGAACTGCTGCCGGACACCCCCGTTTGCGAGGACTGCAACCGGGCCGCCTGAGGCAGATCACATGCCGGCTTGGGCTTCCTGGCTTTCCCGGCTGATCGCCTGTCCGGCGCTTTGCAGGTCGCGCCCGGCGCCCTGCACCGTCTGGCAGGCGGCCAGGACCAGCAGTGCAAGCAGGGGCGAAACGTGAATAATTTTACGCATATTCAGTCTCCTGCGTGGATTTTCCTTTGGGATCAACGCCTGCCCCCGGCCGGGGTTCCCCGCCTGTTAAGGCTTTCTTAACCGTTGGTCGCTAGACAGGCGTCATGCGTGTGATTCTGTTTCTTGTGCTGTTCCTTTCCGCCTGCGCCTCGCCTGCGCCGCAGTTTTTCGGCGCCCAGCGGCATGACATCACGCTGGAGGGCATCCGCTTCGCCGTCTTTCACGACGGCAGCCAGGCAGAGGTGATCCGCCTGGGCTACCTTGGCCGGGATGCGCGGGCAGTGGTGCCGGAGCTGATGGTGATCGCCGCCGAGCGGACGACCGGATGCCAGGCGATTCCGAACAGCCTGCGCAGCCGCATCCCCGGCGATACCGGCGAGGCGCGGCTGTCGCTGCGCTGTCCCGACGGCTGAAGGGCCCGTGCCGCCGGCGGGATCAGTCCAGGAAGGCTGCCACCGCTTCGGCGACCTCGGCCGGGCGGTCGGCATGCAGCCAATGTCCCGCGCCGGGGATGACGCGGATCTCGGCCTGGGGGAAATATTCGCGGATCGCCTCGGCTTGCGGCGCGCGGCAGTAATCCGAATCCTCTCCGGCCAGGAACAGCGCGGGGCCGGTGAAACCGCCCTTGGGCGCTTCAGGCCAGCCGACCAGCCGGGGCATCTGGTCCCGCAACGCCGGCAGGTTGAACTTCCAGCGCGGCGGATCGGCCTTGAGGTCCAGCGATTGCAGCAGAAACGCCCGCACGCCCGGATCGGCGACGTGTTCGGCCAGCCGCGCATCCGCCTCGGAGCGCAGGCGAAGCCCGGCAAGGTCCACCGCCTCCATCGCGTCGATCAGGCCGCTCTGGCTGTGGCCATAGGCGAAGGGGGCGATGTCCATGACGACCAGCCGGCGCACCAGGTCGGGCTGCGTCAGCGCCAGCATCATCGCGGCCTTGCCGCCCATCGAATGCCCCAGAACATCCGCCCGGCCGCCCTGCGCCGCGATCACCTGGGCCAGGTCGCCGGCCAGCGCGGCATAGCCATGGTCGGGATCGTGGAAACTGTCGCCATGGTTGCGCATGTCGACCGAGATCACCCGCCGGCTTTCCCCCAGCCGCCGCGCAAGGCCGCCCAGGTTGCGCCCCGATCCGAACAGCCCATGTGCCAGCAGCACCGGCGGGCGATCCGAATCCATTCCTGTCATCGTCATGTTCAGCATCATGCGCGCAGCCTAGCGGCACTGGCGAAGCGGCGCCAGAGGCGCTAGCCTTGGCGAAAACGGGATGGGGGCGATGGGCATCGAAAGCATCCGGCCGATGGCGGACGAGGTCGCCAGCCTGATGGCGGCGCGGTTCGGCGGCCTCAGGCGCGGCCAGCAGGCCGATCTGGAAAGCATGCTGCGCAAGCGCGGCGGCGCGCTGCCGCGGCGGCTGCGGCGCGAGGCGCGCATCCTGGCCGAGGCCGACCGCAAGGCCGGCCAGCCCAAGCTGGCGCGCCAAGTGGATTTCACGCGACTGGAACATGCGCACAAGGCGCTGACGGCCTATCTGCGGCCGCTGGGGCAGGGGATGCGGCTGCGGGGCGGCGCGGCCAGCATCGCGGCCAGCGTGCTGTTCGGCCTGCTGCTGCTGGGGGCCGTCGCCCTCTGGATCATGACCCGCCGCGGGCTGATCTGAGGGTCGCTTGCCGGGCGCCGGCAAGGGTGTCGCGATTCGTGGAGAGGCCCTTCCACGTCCTCTCGGAAGGCCTGCTTTTCAGCCGGATCCACGGGTTACGTTGGATCGCGCTTCTTGCAAGACCAGGCCGTCGCCGGGGACGGAGTGGCCGCGCGGTTCAGTCATCTGCGCCGAACTGGGCGTCTTGCGCCGGAAAGGCCGCCGCGGGCTGATCGGAACGGCGCTTGCTCCCCGCCGATGAAGATGCCTCGATTCGTGAAGAGACTTGCCGTGCGCCTTGCTGGAAGAGCAGTCGCATACTTGTTTTTGATATAGATCAATTGTTTGCGATGGATTACCGCTTTTTCCAAAGATTGTCAGGGCCGTCGCCGCAGTATCTGTGCCAAGCCAGCACGCTAGCCGCAGTCGCCGTGAGCTGACTGAGCGTCGCTTGCTCCCTGCCGGCGAAGGTGTTCCGATTCGTGAAGGGGTTCCGCCGCACGCCTTGTCCGCATCGCCCGCTTTGAAGCCGGCTCGACTGGCTCTGGTGGACCTGATTCTTGCAGCACCGTCGCCGCTGGCGACAGGACAGCCGCGCGGTCGGCTCCGGGTTGCGCGCCTTGTGGTAGGTTCGGCGCTGCCGGGCGAAGCGAGGAACTGTGCCGGCTGGGCGGGACGGCAAAGGAGGGAGAGGCCCGGATACCGGCCCAAGTGCCGGGGGCGCCCTGCTGTCCGGCCGGGGCAACGGCTGGCGGGGCAATAAGGGGCGGCAAGGGGCGGCGCGGGTCCGAACGAACCCGCGCCGCGCCGGGATTACATGCCGTTATAAAGCGGGAAGCGGGCGCAAAGCGCCTCGACCTCGGCCTTGACGCGGGCTTCCACCTCGGCATTGCCTTCCTCGCCGTTCGCGGCAAGGCCATCGACGACCTCGACGATCCAGCGGGCGATCTGGCGGAACTCTTCTTCCTTGAAGCCGCGAGTGGTGCCGGCGGGGGCGCCCAGGCGGATGCCCGAGGTCACGAAGGGTTTTTCGGGGTCGAAGGGCACGCCGTTCTTGTTGCAGGTGATGTGGGCGCGACCCAGCGCCGCCTCGGTCGCCTTGCCGGTCACGCCTTTCGGACGCAGGTCGGCCAGGCACAGGTGGTTGTCGGTGCCGCCCGAGACGATGTCGATGCCGCCCTTCATCAGCTCGTCCGCCATGGCGCGCGCATTGGCCACGACCTGCGCGGCATAGTCCTTGAATTCGGGGCGCAGCGCCTCGCCGAAGGCCACGGCCTTGGCGGCGATGACATGCATCAGCGGGCCGCCCTGAAGGCCGGGGAAGACGGCCGAGTTGATCTTTTTCGCGATGTCGGCGTCGTTGGTCAGCACCATGCCCCCGCGGGGGCCGCGCAGCGACTTGTGGGTGGTGGTGGTCACGACATGGGCGTGCGGCAGCGGCGAGGGATGCTGGCCGCCGGCCACCAGGCCCGCGATATGGGCCATGTCCACCATCAGCCAGGCGCCGACCTCGTCCGCGATCTTGCGGAATTCGGCCCAGTCCCAGACGCGCGAATAGGCGGTGCCGCCGGCCAGGATCAGCTTGGGCTTGCTCTCATGCGCCTTCCTGCGGATCTCTTCCATGTCGAGCAGCTGGTCCTGCTGGCGCACGCCGTAGCTGACGACGTTGAACCACTTGCCGGACATGTTGACCGGCGAGCCATGCGTCAGGTGCCCGCCCGAGTTCAGGTCGAGGCCCATGAAGGTGTCGCCCGGCTGCAGAAGCGCCAGGAACACCGCCTGGTTCATCTGGCTGCCCGAGTTCGGCTGGACGTTGGCATATGCGCAGCCGAACAGTTCTTTGGCGCGCTCGATCGCCAGTTCCTCGACGATGTCGACATACTGGCAGCCGCCGTAATAGCGCTTGCCCGGATAGCCCTCGGCATATTTGTTCGTCAGCACCGAGCCCTGCGCTTCCAGCACGGCCTTGGAGACGATGTTTTCCGAGGCGATCAGCTCGATCTCGTCGCGCTGGCGGCCAAGTTCCTTGCGGATGGCGCCGAAGATGTCGGGGTCGCGGCTGTCCAGCGTCTCGGTGAAGAATCCGGTGTCGGTCATCTGGTCCTCATGCAAAAAGCGGCTTGCCGGCCTTCTAGCGCCTTTCGCCGCGCCCCGCTAGGACGGATGCGACGCCTTGGTGGTAGATATTCCATGCGTCGCCGGGACTTGCTTCCGCCCGGCGGCTGGCCATGATGGCCGCATGAAGATGCATTTCATCGCCTCCAGCACCGAAACCGCCGTGACCGCCGCCGAGACGCTGTCCGCGCGCTACGGCCATGTGCCGATCCGCGAGGCCGAGGTGATCGTGGCGCTGGGCGGCGACGGGCTGATGCTGTCGGTCATGCACCAGAATCGCGGCCTGCCGGTCTATGGCATGAACAGGGGCACCGTGGGCTTTCTGATGAACGCCTATTCCGAGGACGACCTGCCCGGCCGCATCCGCGCCGCCGAGGAAACCGTGGTCAATCCCCTGGCCATGACCGCCGGCACCACCGACGGGCACGAGCATTGCGCGCTGGCGATCAACGAGGTCAGCATGCTGCGCGCCGGACCGCAGGCGGCGCGGCTGCGCATCAGCGTGAACGGCCGGGTGCGGCTGGAGGAACTGATCTGCGACGGTATGTTGCTGTCGACCCCGGCGGGCTCGACCGCATACAACTATTCGGCGAACGGGCCGATCCTGCCCTTGGGCTCGGACGTGCTGGCGCTGACCGCGATCGCGCCCTTCCGGCCGCGGCGCTGGCGCGGTGCGATCCTGCCCAAGTCGGCGACGGTGCGCATCGACGTGCTGGACCCCGACAAGCGCCCGGTGATGGCCGATGCCGATTCGCGCGGCGTCGATTCGGTGCTGTGGGTCGAGATCCGTTCGGAAAACACCATCCGCCATCACCTGCTTTTCGACCCCGGCCACGGGCTGGAGGAACGGCTGATCCGCGAACAATTCGTCTGAGCCGCGATTCCGTTCGAGCCCGATTCCCTTTGAGCCGCGATTCCATTTGAGACTGTGCGCGGCGCGCGCTAAACGGCCGGGCATGATGAACCGTCCCGAACTTCCGCCCGAAATCGCCCGCCGCCGCACCTTTGCGATCATCTCGCACCCGGACGCGGGCAAGACCACGCTGACCGAAAAGTTCCTGCTGTTCGGCGGCGCGATCCAGATGGCCGGCCAGGTCCGCGCCAAGGGCGAGGCGCGGCGCACGCGCTCGGACTTCATGAAGATGGAGCAGGACCGGGGGATTTCGGTCTCCGCCTCGGCCATGAGCTTCGATTTCGGGCCCTATCGCTTCAACCTGGTGGACACGCCCGGCCACAGCGATTTCTCCGAGGACACCTATCGCACGCTGACCGCGGTGGATGCGGCGATCATGGTGATCGACGGCGCCAAGGGCGTCGAAAGCCAGACCCGCAAGCTCTTCGAGGTCTGCCGGCTGCGCGACCTGCCGATCCTGACCTTCTGCAACAAGATGGACCGCGAAAGCCGCGACACCTTCGAGATCATCGACGAGATCCAGGAAAACCTGGCCATCGACGTGGCGCCGGTCAGCTGGCCCATCGGCATGGGCCGCGACTTCATCGGCGCCTACGACCTGCTCAACGACCGGCTGGAGATCATGGACCGCGCCGACCGCAACAAGGTGGCCGAGTCGATCCAGATCAGCGGGCTCGACGATCCGAGGCTGGCCGAGCATGTCCCTGCCGACCTGCTGGAAAAGCTGCGCGAAGAACTGGAGATGGCGCGCGAACTGCTGCCCGCCTTCGACCGCAAGTCCTTCCTGGAAGGGCACATGACGCCGATCTGGTTCGGTTCCGCCATCAACAGCTTCGGCGTCAAGGAGCTGATGACCGGCATCGGCGAGTTCGGCCCCCAGCCGCAGCCGCAGAACGCCGCCGAGCGCCAGATCGCCCCCGAGGAAAAGCCGGTGACGGGCTTCGTCTTCAAGGTGCAGGCCAACATGGACCCCAAGCATCGCGACCGGGTGGCCTTCGTCCGCCTGGCCTCGGGGCATTTCGAGCGCGGGATGAAGCTGTTGCACGTCCGGTCCAAGAAGCCGATGGCAGTCAGCAACCCGGTCCTGTTCCTGGCCGCCGACCGCGAGCTGGCCGAGGAGGCCTGGGCCGGCGACATCATCGGCATCCCGAACCACGGCCAGCTGCGCATCGGCGACGCGCTGACCGAGGGCGAGGCGCTGCGCTTCACCGGCATCCCCTCCTTTGCGCCCGAGCTTTTGCAGACCGTGCGCGCGGGCGATCCGATGAAGGCCAAGCACCTGGAAAAGGCGCTGATGCAATTCGCCGAGGAGGGCGCGGCCAAGGTGTTCAAGCCGATGATCGGCTCGGGCTTCATCGTCGGCGTGGTGGGGGCGCTGCAATTCGAGGTGCTGGCCAGCCGCATCGAGCTGGAATACGGCCTGCCGGTGCGCTTCGAATCCTCGCAATTCACCAGCGCGCGCTGGGTGTCCGGGTCCAAGGACAAGGTCGAGGCTTTCGCCAATACGAACAAGGGCCATATGGCGCAGGACCATGACGGCGACCTGGTTTACCTGACGCGGCTGCAATGGGACATCGACCGCGTAGAGCGCGACCATCCCGATCTGAAGCTGACGGCGACCAAGGAGATGATGGTGTAAGCGCGCCGATCTCGGCAAAAGCCCGGCTTGTCTGACGGGCTATGGTGCGCGCATGTCGCCCCGCGGTTCCTGAACGGCGTGGAGGAGACCACAAAGCCGACCTTCGCCAAAGGAGTTATCGTAGGCTGACCTTCATCTTTGCTGATATCGCGGTTTTACG
The DNA here is from genome assembly GCF_006386455.1 of Paracoccus sp. FO-3. Taxonomy (NCBI): domain Bacteria; kingdom Pseudomonadati; phylum Pseudomonadota; class Alphaproteobacteria; order Rhodobacterales; family Paracoccaceae; genus Paracoccus; species Paracoccus sp. FO-3. The sequence goes on from NZ_VCBQ01000001.1 coordinate 82,047, forward strand.
CAACACACCGGGGGGGTAGCAGTGTACGACCAATTAGTTCGTGAAATAGGCGGGCGATGGAGCCGACCTTTTGTGACCGAGGGGGACCCATTTGCTGTCGAGATAGCGATTGTCGGACTCAATCCTGCTACGCCCATAACGCCGGCCGAATGCCCTATAGAGACTTATAGTGAGCTTTTAACCGACAGATCTGCTTTCGAAGAAGTTTATCAGCGGCTCAGGGTCGCGAGAGGTAAGTCCAGTACTTCACCTACACGCAAGCGGCTGTCTCAGCTCGTAGAGGCCTATTCTCAGTTCCGAGTAGCAGAAACTAATTCGAATGCGCTCCCCACGAAGGACTCGTCGGAGTTGCAGCGGTCTCCAGTTCGGTCCATCGGCGCACAGATCGCAACGGACTATTTGTCCTCTCTACGGCCGCTGATGGTTATCGTTCATGGCGATGAAGCAAAGCAGGCCGTACTGGGTCGTCGCATCTTGGAATGTGGCCCCGCCAATCTCTCTTCCGGGCCGTTTCACCAATTTGGGGATGCCAAATGGATGGGCCGACCAACTAGGTGTCTCCTGATCCCGCATCTCGTCAGCAGAGCCAAGGGCTGGGACAGAATGGAAATTGCGCAAATAGTTTCGCGATGTCGGCCATGATCGGGCTGTTGAGGCTACCGGCGTGACGGCAGTGTGAGGCGATGCATTCCGCCAGCGAGGATAGTTGCCGCTAAGCGGGATTACCGAATGTCCGCTCCGTCCCGCATAACCGCCACCTCGACCGCATGCGGCACGGCGCAAGGCCGCACCGCATGGCCGATCTCATGCCACCGTCACGTCCATCGTCACCTCGGCGTTCAGCACCTTGCTGACCGGGCAGCCCTTTTCGGCCTTGCGCGCGCAATCCTCGATCACCGCCTTGTCGCCGTCGCCCCAGATCTTGGTGTTCAGATGCGCGGTCTTGATGGCGAAGCCGTCGCCTTCCTTGGCCAGCCCGATCTCGGACGTCGTCTCGATCCGCACATTGCCGATCCCCACCTCTTGCAGGATCATCGACAGCGCCATGCTGAAACAGGCGGCATGGGCCGCGCCGATCAGCTCCTCGGGGTTGGTGCCGGGCAGCCCCTCGAAGCGGGTGTTGAAGCCATAGGGCTGGCTGCTCAGCGCCCCGGACTTGGTCGAAAGCGACCCCTTGCCGTCCTTGAGCCCGCCCTCCCATTTCGCCGAACCGGAATTCACGATCATCGCCGTTCTCCTTTTCTGCCGTGACCTGGGGGGCGAACGCGCGATCCCTTGCGCGAGTTCAATCGCCCGTCCCCGGCGCGCAGGGGAAGGGCTTCCACCTGCGCAACCAGATCGTCGGGAACGCCCCGTCCTCGGCGCGCACAGGGAAAGCGTAGCACAGCCGGCGTGCCCGCCACGGCAAAAAGCCCCGTCCCCCGGCGCGTAGGGAAAGCGCATGCCGGCCATCCCGTCGCCAGCGGCGCCCGTCCTCAGCCCAGCAGGCGCTGCGCCTCCTGGATGGCGAAGCGGTCGGTCATGCCGGCGACGTAGTCCAGCACCACCCGCGCGCGCCCGGTCTCGTCCCCGGTGGCCTCGGCGGCCTCGAACCAGGTCGGGGGCATCTTCGAGGGGTCGGCCAGGAACAGCGGGAACAGCCCGTTCAGCATCTCGGTCACGCGCTGCCTTTCGACCACCACCGAGGGGGCGCGATACATGCGCTGGAACAGGAACAGCTTGATCGCCTTGAGATTCTGGTAAAGCGGCTTGGAAAAGCGGATGATCGGCCCCTCCATGTCGCGGATGTCCTGCGCGCTTTGCGGCTGCAGGCCGGTCAGGCGGTTCTGCGCCACCGCGATCACATCCTCGACCATCACGCCGAAGACGCGGCGCAGCGCCTCGTGCCGGCGCCGCATCGGCGCCAGGCCGGGATGCAGGGCATCGACCTCGGCAAAGGCCTCGCCGACGACGGGCAATTGTGCCAGATCGGCCTCGGTGAACAGCCCCGCGCGCAGCCCGTCATGCAGGTCGTGGTGGTTATAGGCCACGTCGTCGGCCACCGCCGCCACCTGCGCCTCGGCGCTGGCATTGCTGTGCAGCTCCAGATCCCATTCCGCATTCACCTCGGCCAGGGCATAGGGCAATTCGCCGGTCACGGGACCATTATGCTTGGCGATGCCCTCCAGGCTTTCCCAGGTCAGGTTCAGCCCGTCGAAATCGGCGTAATGCCGTTCCAGCCGGGTCACGATGCGCAGCGCCTGGGCATTGTGGTCGAAGCCGCCATAGGGCGCCATCAGCGCGGCCAGCGCATCCTCGCCGGTATGGCCGAAGGGCGGGTGGCCCAGGTCATGCGCCAGCGCCACCGTCTCGGCCAGGTCGGTGTTCAGCCCCAGCGCGCCGGCGATGGTGCGGGCGACCTGCGCCACCTCGATCGTATGGGTCAGGCGGGTGCGGTAGTAATCCCCCTCGTGCTCGACAAAGACCTGGGTCTTGTGCTTCAGCCGGCGGAAGGCGCTGGAATGGATGATGCGGTCGCGGTCGCGCTGCCAGGGGCTGCGAAAGGTGGACATGCGCTCGGGCCAGCGGCGGCCGCGGCTGTCTTGGGGCTGGCAGGCATAGGGTGCCGTCATCTGGTCCTGCGTTCCTTGCGAGGGTTCGGGCCAGAGCCTATATTCCAGACCGGAAGTCGGAAACGGGAACGCCCCATGAACACAGGTCTGAACCTGCCCCCCAAGGTCACCGAACGCGCCTTTGCGCGCCTGGCCGAGATCAACGAAGGCGGCCCCGCCCGGCCCCTGCGGGTCGCGGTCGCGGGTGGCGGCTGCTCGGGGTTCCAGTATGACATCCGCCTGGACGAGGCGGCCGAGGACGACCTGGTCCTCAGCGGCGCCGGGCAAACCGTCGTGGTCGACCCGGTCTCGCTGCCCTTCCTGGCCGGCGCCACCATCGACTTTGCCGACGAATTGATCGGGGCCCGCTTCACCATCGACAACCCCAATGCCAGCGCCTCCTGCGGCTGCGGCACCTCGTTTTCGATCTGACCGCGGGTTTTCGATCCGGTCTGGCGCGGGCGCGCCGGGCCGGCTAGTCTCGCGCGCATGAAGATCGCGACATTCAACATCAACGGCATCCGTGCCCGTATCGAGACCCTGACCGGCTGGCTTGCCGAAGCCCGGCCCGATGTCGTGGTCCTGCAAGAGATCAAGACCCAGGACGAGGGCTTCCCGCGCGAGCCGATCGCCGATCTGGGCTACAATATCGAAACCCACGGGCAAAAGGGCTTCAATGGCGTGGCCATCCTGTCGAAGCTGCCGCTCGAGGATGTCAGCCGCGGCCTGCCGGGCGACGACGGCGACGAACAGGCCCGCTATATCGAGGCGACGGTGGTCGGCCATCGCGCGGTGCGCATCTGCGGGCTTTACCTGCCGAACGGCAATCCGCAGCCGGGGCCGAAATTCGACTACAAGCTGGCCTGGATGGAGCGGCTGCACGCGCGGGCCAGGGCGCTGCTGGCGACCGAGACGCCGGTGGCGATGCTGGGCGACTACAACGTCATCCCCGAGCCCCGCGACGCCGCCTTCCCGGAAAAATGGCTGGACGATGCGCTGTTCCAGCCCGAAAGCCGCGCCGCGCTGCGCCGCATCCTGTTCGACGGCTGGGCCGATGCGGTGCGCCTGCGCCATCCGGGCAGCACGCGCGGCCCCTTCACCTTCTGGGACTACCAGGCGGGCGCCTGGCAAAGGGACAACGGCATCCGCATCGACCACGTGCTGCTGTCGCCGCAGGCCGCCGACCTGCTGATCGACGTCGGCATCGACCGCGACGAACGCGCCAAGGACAAGCCCAGCGACCACGTCCCGGTCTGGATCGACCTCGACGCCTGATGCGCTTCTCCGTTGGACAAATACCCAGGAAACGGCCGAGCGTTCCGGCGTCCGAAGGGTGGTCCCGACGGACAAGGAAACCCGTCAGGGGCCGATCACGAGCCGTCCCCGACCAGCCGCGAGCTGTCGCCTTCGCGTGCGACCGCCAGGGATTGCGCCCGGCCGCTCAGCGCCGCGAACAGCTCCGGGCCGGTGCCGGTCAGCCAGGCCTGCGCCCTGAGTGCGCAGATCTCGTCGTAAAGCGCGGCGCGGCGATCGGCATCCAGATGCGCCGCCACCTCGTCCAGCAGCAGCACCGGGCTTTCGTCGGCCAGCGCACGGGCATTGGCCAGGATCAGCGACAGAAGCAGCGCCTTTTGCTCGCCGGTCGAGGACAGGGCGGCGGGCATCGCCTGCGGCCCCCAATGCGCGCCCAGATCGGCGCGGTGCGGGCCGGTCAGCGTGCGCCCGGCGGCCATGTCGCGGCCGCGCCCCTCGGCCAGCCGGGCGGCGATGCTGTCCGGGTCGGGATCGTCGGCCGCGCCCTCGCCGGGCAGCAGCACCAGGCTGGCCCAGGGAAACGCGGTCTCGGCCCCCTGCTGCGCCGCCATGATCCGGGCGATGGCGTCCAGCCGGTTGCGCGTCAGGGCCGCGCCCGCCTCGGCCATCTGCGCCTCCAGCGCGCGATACCAGCCGGCGTCGCGCACCTCGTCGCGCAGCAGCCGGTTGCGCTCGCGCATGGCCTTGTCGTAAGCCAGCGTATCCTCGGCATGGCCCGGCGTGAAGCTCAGCGTCACCCGGTCGAGGAAGCGCCGCCGCTGTTCGGGCGCATCCGTCCACAGCCGGTCCATGGCGGGGGTCAGCCAGATCACCCGCATCAGCCGGCCAAGCGCCAGCTGGGTCGAGGGCTTGTCGTCGATCACCACCTCGCGCGGCTGGCCGGGCAGGGCGCGGGTCAGCACCTGATGCTGGCCGATCTCGGCCCGGATCTGCCAGCCGACATCAGGCCCCTTGCGGGCCTGGTCGCCGGGCGCCGCGCCGCGCATGCCGCGGCCGGGCGACAGCATCGAGACGGCTTCCAGGATATTGGTCTTGCCCGCCCCGTTCGGGCCATGGATGGCGATGGGGCGGTGGTCGGCCTCGATCTCCAGCCTGGCCCAGCTGCGGAACTGGGTCAGGTGCAGGCGGCTCAGCGTCACACGCGCATCGGCATGACGACATAGACCGCGCTGGTGTCGCCGCCCTCGCGGATCAGCGCCGCGTCGCCCGAGCCGTTGAACAGGAAGACCGCGTTCTCGCGCTCGATCTGGCTGGCGATCTCGTGCAGGTATTTGGCGTTGAAGCCGATCTCCAGCGGCTCGTCGGCATAGGCGACCGGCAGCTCTTCGTCCGCCGCGCCGGCGTCGGGTGCGTTCACCGACAGCACCAGCCGGTCCTCGTCGAGCGACAGCTTGACGGCGCGCGAACGCTCGCTGCTGACCGTTGCGACCCGGTCCACCGCCTTGGCGAAATCGCCGGCATCGACTTCCAGCTTGCGGGTATTGCCCGAGGGGATCACGCGGGAATAATCCGGGAAGGTGCCGTCGATCACCTTCGAGGTCAGGGTGATCGTCGGCGTCGCGAAACGCACCTTGGTCTCGCTGACCGAGACGGCGATCTCGGCCTCGTCATCGTCCAGAAGCTTGCGCAGCTCGGCCACGGTCTTGCGCGGCACGATCACGCCGGGCATGTCCTCGGCCCCGGCGGGCAGCGGCGCGTCGATCCGCGCCAGCCTGTGGCCGTCGGTCGCGACGCAGCGCAGGCTGGGCCCGTCCTCGGCCTGCGCGACATGCATGTAGACGCCGTTCAGGTAATAGCGGGTCTCTTCGTTCGAGATGGCGAATTTCGACTTGTCGAACAGCCGCCGCAGCACCGCCGCGGGGGCCGAGAAATTCGCGCTGTATTCCGACGAGGACATGACCGGGAAATCCTCGCGCGGCAGGGTCGCCAGGCTGAAGTTCGACCGCCCCGCCTGCACCGAAAGCCGCCCCGAGGCGGCATCCAGGCTAAGCTGCACCAGCGCGCCGTCGGGCAGCTTGCGGGCGATGTCGTTCAGCATCCCGGCCGAGACGGTGGTGGCGCCGGGCCGTTCGACCTGCGCCGTGGCGCGGTCCACGATCTCGGTATCCAGGTCGGTTGCGCGGAAGCTGACGCCGTCCGGCGCGGCCTCGATCAGCACGTTGGCAAGGATCGGGATGGTGTTGCGGCGTTCGACCACGGACTGGGCCTGGGAAACGGCTTTCACCAGATCGGCACGTTCGATCGAAAATTTCATGGTCAACCCTTATGTCGTTCTGGCCTCGTCCCGCACCCGGCGACGCGGGGCGCCAATGTGGCACAATCCCGCGCAAGGTCAAGCAGATGCGTTCACGCCTCCAGCAGGCGACGCAGCAGGTCGATGTCCTCGGCCAGGCTGCGGTCCGAGCCGCGCAGCTCCTCGATCTTCCTCACGCCATGCATGATGGTGGTGTGGTCGCGCCCGCCGAAGCGGCGCCCGATCTCGGGCAGGCTGCGCGAGGTCATCTGCTTGGACAGATACATGGCGATCTGCCGCGGCCGGGCGACGGTGCGCACCCGCTTGGGGCCGATCATGTCGGCCAGGCGGATGTTGTAATGCTCGGCTACCTTGCGCTGGATCTCCTCGATGGAAACCTTGCGGTCGTTGGCGCGCAGGATGTCGGCCAGGCATTCCTGGGTCATGTCCAGCGTGATCTCGCGTCCCATCAGGCTGGCAAAGGCGAACAGCCGTTGCAGCGCGCCCTCCAGCACCCGGACATTCGAGGTGATGCGATGGGCCAGGAACTCCAGCACCCCCGGCGCGATCTGCAAGCCGGGATATTGCGCGCGGAAACTGTCGGTCTTGCTTTGCAGGATGCCCAGGCGCAGCTCGTAATCGGTCGGGTGCAGGTCCACGACCAGGCCGCATTGCAGGCGCGACTTGATGCGCTCTTCCATGTCCTTGATCTCGCCCGGCGCGCGGTCGGCCGAGATGACGATCTGCTTGCCCTGGTCGACCAGGGTGTTGAAGGTGTGGAAGAATTCCTCCTGCGTGGAATCCTTGCCGGCGATGAATTGCACGTCATCGACCATCAGCACGGAAACGGTGCGGAACAGTTCCTTGAAATCCATCACCGTGCGGTCGCGCAGCGCCTGGACAAAGCGATACATGAACTGCTCGGCCGACAGGTAAAGCACCCGCGCCTCGGGCTGGCGGATCTGGATCTCGCGGGCGATGGCATGCATCAGGTGGGTCTTGCCCAGGCCGACGCCGCCGTAAAGGAACAGCGGGTTGAAGGTGACGGGGCCGCCCTCGGCCACCCGGCGGGCGGCGGCATGGGCCAGCTCGTTGGGCTTGCCGACCACGAAATTCTCGAAGGTGAAGCGACTGTCCAGCGGCGCGGCCAGCTCCTCCTCGCCCGCGGGGCGCGGGGCGGGGCGCTTGACGGCGGGCGCCGCGGCCTGGCGCGCGGTCTGGCTGCGGGTCTGGAAGCTCAGGCGTTGCACGGGGCCGCCCATGCGGTCCAGCACCTTCAGGATGTCGTCGCTGTAATGGCGCGAGACCCAGTCGGACAGGAAACGGGTCGGGCAGGCGATGGTGGCGGTGCCGTCCTCGACGCCGGTCAGGCGCAGGGGCTCGATCCAGGTCGAGAAACTGTCGGCTCCGACGATCTTCTGAAGTTCTTCACGCGCCTGCCCCCAAAGTCTGTCCATCTCGCCCAGTTCCGTCTCTTGTCCCCACATGCCGCCGGCATTTTCCGGCGTGAGGCGATTCGGTGCCGCGGCCTGAACGCAATACGTTTCGGCAACAAGAAGACCCCGCCGCCAAGGCGACGCATGGGCCATCTTGCGGCCGAAACTTGCAGACACGCAGCGCAGTCCGGTGGCAGCCGGCTTACGCTTCATCGGTAGCGGATCTTGTCCGATCCTGCTGCCACCCTGCCTGTCGGCGGCACGGCCGACGGTTCAGGGCATGTCCCCCAGGCGCGACGGTGAATCGCAGGGAACAAGCTAGCAAGAACCGCGCCCGGCCAGCAACCGATCTTCGCGCTTGACAGTCACTTTGCCTGATCGAATCTCGCGGCCCGGCCGTAAGGGGGGGGCAGGGACGAAAATGCTGAAAAGCCAAGGAAAAACCATGGCTTCCTTATGCGAAAGGGCGCGCCTGGATAGAGCGCGCCCCTGGTGGATTCCACCGATAGTTGCGAAAATGCCGCAGCGGCTCAGGCGGTGCCCAGGGCCTTAACGCGGGCCGCGAGGCGCGACATCTTGCGCGAGGCGGTGTTCTTGTGGATGACGCCCTTGGTCACGCCGCGCATCAGTTCGGGCTGGGCATTCTTCAGCGCTTCGCGGGCGATTTCGGCATTGCCGCCGGCGATGGCTTCCTCGACCTTGCGCAGGAAGGTGCGGATGCGCGAGCGGCGGGCCTTGTTGACGGCGGTGCGGCGCTCGATCTGGCGGGCGCGCTTTTTCGACTGGGGCGTATTGGCCATGGGTGCGGTCCTATCTGTTCTTCATGTCTCGGTTGCGCAAAGCCCATGGCGCCGTCCGCAGAAACGGACGGTCATGATTCTTGCCTTAAGCGGGCCCACGCGCATGTAGCCCGGCCCTATACAGTGGACCGGCCCCGATGCCAAGCGCCAAATCAACGGTCGCGGAACTGCGGCTCGCGCTTTTCCAGAAAGGCGGCCATGCCCTCCTTCTGGTCCTCGGTGGCAAACAGCGCCTGGAAGCTGCGGCGCTCGAACAGGATGCCCTCGCGCAGGGTGGTCTCATAGGCGCGGTTCACCGCCTCCTTGGCGGCCATGACGGCGATCTGGCCCTTCTCGGCGATCTTGCGGGCCGCGGCCAGCGCCTCGGGGATCAGCTTCGCGGCCGGCACGACGCGGCTCACCAGCCCCGAGCGCTCGGCCTCGGCCGCATCCATGAAGCGGCCGGTCAGGTGCATCTCCATCGATTTCGACTTGCCGACGAAACGGGTCAGCCGCTGGGTGCCGCCGATGCCGGCGATCACGCCCAGGTTGATCTCGGGCTGGCCGAACTTGGCGTTGTCGGCGCAGATGATGAAGTCGCAGGCCATGGCCAGCTCGCACCCGCCCCCCAGCGCATAGCCCGAGACCGCGGCGATGATCGGCTTGCGCGTCGCGGTGATGCGGTCGATCTCGGGGCCGAACAGCTCTTCGGCATAGACGTCGACAAAGCTCTTGCTGGACATTTCCTTGATGTCGGCGCCGGCGGCAAAGGCCTTTTCGCTGCCGGTCAGGACGACGCAGCGCACCTTCTCGTTCCGGTCGGCCTCGGCCAGCGCATCGCCCAACTCGCCCAGAAGCTGCGCGTTCAGTGCATTCAGCGCCTCGGGCCGGTTCAGCCGGATCAGCGCCACATAATCGTCGATCTCGACGGTGAGGGTCTGGTAAGCCATCGACTCTTCGCCTTTCGCAAGCAAGTTGACCGCGACTCGTAACAAATGCGCGAGGCCAAGGCCAGCGCGCTTCTCTGTTGTCCAAATACCCCCGCCGGAGGCAGCGGCCGGCGGCCGCTTCACCTCTGGCAGAGCGGGCAGAAAAAGCTGGACCGGCCGGATTGGACGATGCGCTGCACCGCGCCCGCGCAGCCCGGCGTCGGGCAGGGCGCGCCCTCGCGGCCATAGACGCGGAAGGAGTGCTGGAAATAGCCCAGCTCGCCCGTGGCCTGCCGGTGGTCGCGCAGGGACGATCCCCCGGCGGCGATCGCCTCTTCCAGCACGGCGCGGACATGGCCGACCAGCGCCGCCAGTTCGGGGGCGGCGACCGCTCCGGCCAGCCGGCGCGGGTCGATGCCGGCGCGATGCAGCGCCTCCGAGACATAGATATTGCCCAGCCCCGCCACGATTCGCTGGTCGAGCAGCGCCGCCTTGACCGGCGTGCGCCGCCCGGCCAGGGCCCGCCCCAGTGCCTCGGGGGTGAAGGCGTCGGACAGGGGCTCGGGCCCCAGATGCGCCAGCAGCGGATGGGTCGCGCCCGGCGCCACCAGGTCCACCATGCCGAATCGCCGCGCGTCGTTGAAGGTGATGCGCGTGCCCTGGTCGGTCCAGATCACCACATGGTCGTGGCGCGGCAGGATCGCCGGGTCGCGGTGGAACTCGCCCTGGCTTTCCCCCTCGATCAGCATCCGCCCCGACATGCCCAGGTGCAAAAGCAGGCTGCCGCGATCCTCCAGCTCGGCCAGGATGTATTTCGAGCGCCGCCGCAGCCGCGTCACCCGCGCCCCGGTCAGCACCTGCACCAGGTCCGGCGGCAGCGGCCAGCGCAGGTCGGGGCGGCGGGCCTCGGCGCGGGCGATCACGCGGCCTTCAAGATGCGGCTCAAGGCCGCGCCGGACGGTTTCGACCTCTGGCAGTTCTGGCATTTTCTTCCCGTTCGTCGCATGGTGCGGCCGCGGCCTTGCTATGGCGCGCGGCGCGCTTTCGGACTATCTGGGCGCGAAACGACGGATGGACAAGCGACATGACCCCTGACGAGCCAAAGCAGACCCATTTCGGCTTCCGCACCGTGGCCGAGACGGACAAGGCCGGGCTGGTCCATGGCGTCTTCTCGCGCGTGGCCTCGCGCTATGACGTGATGAACGACCTGATGAGCGGGGGCATCCATCGCATCTGGAAGACCGCGATGATGGACTGGCTGGCGCCGCGCGACGGCCAGCACCTCCTGGACGTGGCCGGCGGCACCGGCGACATCGCCTTCCGCTTCCTGGAGCGCGCGCCGGGCGCCCGCGTCACCGTCTGCGACATGACCGAGTCGATGCTGGTCGAGGGCCGCAAGCGTGCCGAGGCCGGCCAGCTCGCCTCGCGCCTCGCCTGGGTGACGGGCGACGCGATGCAGCTGCCCTTCGCCGACGACAGCTTCGACCGCTACACGATCAGCTTCGGCATCCGCAACGTCACCCGCATCCCCGACGCCCTGGCCGAGGCGCGCCGCGTGCTGCGCCCCGGCGGGCGGCTGATGGTGCTGGAGTTCAGCCAGATGCCGGTGCCGATGCTGCAATGGCTCTATGACCGCTACAGCTTCAACGTGATCCCGGTCATGGGCCAGATCGTCGCCAACGACCGCGACAGCTACCAGTATCTGGTCGAATCCATCCGCAACTTCCCCGACCAGGAAACCTTTGCCGCGATGATCCGCGAGGCGGGCTTCGGCCGCGTGCAATGGCGCAACCTGTCCATGGGCATCGCCGCGCTGCATTCGGGCTGGAAGCTGTAACGATGCGCGGCCCGCACAACATCTGGCGCCTGATCCGCACCGGCGCCACCTTCGAGCGCACGGGCGCGATGAAGGTCGCGCTGGACGCGGCGAACGCGCCCGCCGGCATCCGCTTCGCCGCCCGCATCCTGGGCTGGCCCTTCGCCTGGCTCGGCTACAAGGGCGACCCGGCGCTGCCGCCCGTCACCCGCGCCATCACCGCGCTGGGGCCGGCCTATGTGAAATTCGGCCAGATCCTGTCGACCCGGCCGGACGTGGTGGGCGTGGAGCTGGCCAACCAGCTTTCCATGCTCCAGGACCGGCTGGCGCCCTTTGCGCAGGAACAGGCGCGCCGCACCGTCGCCGCCGAGCTGGGCCGCCCGGTCGAGGCGCTGTTCAGCGAGTTCTCCGAGCCGGTGGCCGCCGCCTCGATCGCGCAGGTCCATCGCGCGCGGCGGCTGGACAATGGCCGCGAGGTGGCGGTCAAGGTGCTGCGGCCCGGCATCGAATCGGCCTTTCGCCGCGACATCGACGCCTTCCATTTCGCCGCCGGCATGATGGAGCGGCTGTCGCCCTCGACCCGCCGGCTGCGGCCGCGCGACGTGGTCGCCCATTTCGAATCGGTGGTGACCGGAGAGCTGGACCTGCGGCTCGAGGCTGCCTCGGCCTCGGAATTTGCCGAGAACACGTCGGGGGACGAGGGGATGGCGGTGCCCGCCCCCTATTGGCACCTCAGCGCGCGGCGCGTGCTGACCACCGACTGGGCCGAGGGCGTGCCGATGGGCGATGTCGCGGCGCTGCGGGCGGCCGGGCACGACCTGCCGACGATCGGCGCGCGGGTGCTGCAGCTTTTCCTGCGCCACGCGCTGCGCGACGGCTATTTCCACGCCGACATGCACCAGGGCAACCTGAAGGTGGCCAGGAACGGCGACATCGTCATCTATGACTTCGGCATCATGGGCGAGATCGACGAATACACCCGCCGCGTCTATGCCGAGATCCTGATGGGCTTCATCCGCCGCGACTACGAACGCGTCGCGCGGGTGCATTTCGAGGCGGGCTACGTGCCGCGCGACCGCGACATCAAGGAATTCGCCCGTGCCCTGCGCGCCGTGGGCGAGCCGATCTTCGGCGCCGATGCCAGCCGCATCTCGATGGCCAACCTGCTGGCCTATCTGTTCGAAGTGACCGAGCGCTTCGGCATGGCCACGCGGACCGAACTGATCCTGCTGCAACGCACCATGGTCGTGGTCGAGGGTGTGGCGCGCTCGCTCGATCCGCAGATCAACATGTGGGAAGTCGCCAAGCCGGTGGTGGAAAGCTACATCCGCGACAACCTGGGCCCCCATGCGGCAGTGCGCGACTTGACGCGGGCGGCGCAGGTTCTGGGGCGCTTCGCGCCGCTTCTGCCGGAATACCTGGAGCGCCGCATGCCCGAGTTGCTGCGCGAACCGCCGCCCCCGCCCGAGCCGCGCCGGCGTCCGGGCCTTGTCGCCGGCATGGCGCTGGGCGCCGTCGTTGCCCTGGCGGGCGCGGCCTTCGGCGCATGGCTGGGGTAAGATGCCGCCCGGCCTCCGCCGGGGCTTGAGCGTGCCCCGGCTTTCGCCTAACGCTGTCGCATGCGGATTCTCTATCTTGGCGATGTGATGGGCCGCGCCGGCCGGCGCGCGATTGCGGAAGGGCTCGGCCCGCTCAAGGAACGGCTGGGCGTCGATTTCACCGTGGTGAACGGCGAAAACGCCTCGGGCGGCATGGGGCTGACCGGCGGCCATTCCAAGCTGATCCTCGAGGCCGGCGCCGATTGCATCACCCTGGGCGACCATGCCTTCGACCAGAAGGAGATGCTGTCCTATATCGAGACCGAGCCGCGCGTCATCCGGCCGCTGAACTATTCCAAGGTGGCGCCCGGCCATGGCGCGCGGGTCTTCGAGGCGACGCGCGGCCGCAAGGTGCTGGTGGCGCAGGTGCTGGGCCAGGTCTTCATGAAGCGGCCCTTCGACGATCCCTTCTCGGCTATCGACGCGGTCCTGCGCACGCATCCGCTGGGCGGGCTGGTGCAGGCATCGGTCGTGGACATCCATGCCGAGGCCACCAGCGAAAAGATGGCCATGGGCCATTGGTGCGACGGCCGCGCCAGCCTGGTCGTCGGCACCCATACCCATGTGCCGACCGCCGATACGATGATCCTGAACCGCGGCACCGCATACCAGACCGACGCCGGCATGTGCGGCGACTACGACAGCGTGATCGGCATGGAAAAGGCCGAGCCGCTGCGCCGCTTCCTGACCGGCATGGCCTCGGAACGCTTCACCCCGGCCGAGGGCGAGGCGACGCTTTCGGGCGTGCTGGTCACAACCGATGACCGCACCGGCAAGGCGGTCGCGGTCCAGGCGGTGCGCCAGGGCGGCAGGCTGGATGCCACGCAGCTTCCTGCCTGAAGGCGACGGTGCCTCGTGCTTTTGCTTGCGGCGGCGGAGAAAATAATTCTATTACCCATCGAAAGGGCCGTGATTTAACGGCGCACGGGACAGGATTGCATGCTGGGCTTTGAACTGACCGGAACCAATGCGGCGGTGGCGATGCTGATCGTCGTGACCATCATGTTCATCGAGTTCATTCGCGAAAAGCACCCGCCCGAAGTCGTGGCCATCGGCACTGCCGCGGTGATGCTGCTGCTGGGCCTTCTGCCGATCAAGGACGCGGCCGGGGTGCTGTCGAACTCGGCGCCCTGGACCATCGCCTTCATGTTCCTGATCATGGGCGGACTTCTGCGAACCGGAGCTTTGGAAATCATGTCCCGCCTCGTGACCGCACGGGCGACCAGCCATCCGCGCTTCACCATCGGCGCGCTGTTCCTGTTCGTGATCCTGGCCTCGGCGATCATGAACAACACGCCAGTGGTGGCGGTCATGATCCCGATCTTCATCCAGCTGGCGCTGCGACTGGGTTTCTCGCCCTCGAAGCTGCTGATGCCGCTGAGCTATTTCACCATCCTGGGCGGGATGATGACGCTGATCGGCACCTCGACCAACCTGCTGGTCGACGGCGTGGCCCGCGAACAGGGCATGGTGCCCTTCACCATCTTCGAGATCGCCCCGGTCGGCATCGCCATCACGCTTGCGGGCATCGCCTATTTCGCCGCCATCGGCTGGCGGCTTCTGCCCGACCGCACCTCGCTGGCCGGCTTCCTCGGCACCCGACGCGAGATGAAATATTTCACCGAGGTCGCCATCCCCGAGGATTCCAGCCTGGTCGGCCAGCCGGTGCTGGCCGCGCCGATCTTCAAGCGCGAGGCGGTGCGGGTGATCGACGTGCTGCGCGGCGACGCCTCGCTGCGCCGCAACCTGGCCGAGGTGGTGCTGGAACCGGGCGACCGCGTGGTGCTGCGCTCGGAAATGGCCGACCTGCTGGAGATGCAGGCCAACAAGAATTTCCAGATGGTGGACAAGCTCAGCTCGGTCGCGACCAACACGGTCGAGGTGCTGATCTCGCCCGGCGCGCGGCTGGTCGGGCGGCGGCTGGGCGACATGCGCCTGCGGCGGCGCTATGGCGTCTATGTTCTGGCCGCGCATCGCCGCAGCCAGAACATCGGCCGCCAGCTCGACGACCTGGTGGTGCAGGTCGGCGACACGCTGCTGCTGGAAGGCGCGCCCGAGGACATCGCCCGGCTGGCCGCGGACATGGAACTGGTCGATGTCTCGCGCCCCTCGGCCCGGCCCTATCGCCGCGCCAAGGCGCCGATCGCTATCGTATGCCTGCTGTCGGTGGTCACGCTGGCGGCGCTGGACGTGGCGCCGATCATGGCGCTGGCCTTCATGGCCTCGGCGATCATCCTGATCACCCGCTGCGTCGATGCCGAAGAGGCGTTCTCCTTTGTCGATGCCCGGCTGCTGGCGATGATCTTTGCCATGCTGGCGGTGGGCGAGGCGCTGGAACATACCGGCACTGTCAACCTGGTGGTGGATGTGGTCGCGCCCTATCTTTCCGGCCTGCCGCCCTTTGCCACGCTGATCGCGGTCTATTTCCTGGGCCTGGTGATGACCGAGGTGCTGTCGAACAATGCCGTCGCGGTGCTGCTGACGCCGGTCGCCATCGCGCTGGCGAAATCGCTGGGCCATGACCCGCGCGCCTATGTGGTGGCGGTGATGTTCTCGGCCACGGTCGCCTTCGCCACGCCCATCGGCTACCAGACCCATCTGATGGTCTATGGCCCCGGCGGCTACAGATTCAGCGATTTCGTCAAGGTCGGCGTGCCGCTGGACATCATCTGCGGCATCGTCGCCTGCCTGACCATCCCGCTGTTCTGGCCGCTCTAGGCGGCGGCGCGGTCTCGGCGTCACGGCTGCCGGGGTATTTTAACAACAGAGAAGGCGAACCTCTGGAGCTCCCCGGCCTGCTTGGGCGTGCCTTGCGGCTTTCTCTGTTGCACAAATACCCATGCGACAGCGCCGTCGGCGCGGCGCGTCAGCCCTGGTCGAAGCCCTGACGCACCGCCGTTTCCGCCTTGGCGGAAAGCGTCTTGCGGGTCTCTGCCGCGACCGGGATCGGCGACAGCAGCCGCACCGCGACCGAGCCCTGGCGCGGCTCTGCCAGCACCGCGAGCAGATGCGGCCCCAGGTCCATGTCGCCCCACCAGCCGTAGAAGCGGGGATCGCGGCCCTCGGGCGCATGATAGGTCGCGCTCATCGGCTGGATCGCCAGCCCCTCGGGCAGGGCGGGATCCAGGAAGCCCTGGAACAGCGTCGGCTTGAAGGGCAGCACGCGGCGCCCGTCGCTGCTGGTCCCTTCGGGGAAGAACAGCAGCCGGTGGCCGGCGCGGGTGCGGGCGGCAAATTCCTCGGCCTGGGCGCGGGCGAGCCTGGGGTCGCGGGCGACGAAATGCGTGTCGGTGACGCGGGTCAGGATATTGATCCCTGGCCAGCCCGCCACCTCGGATTTCGAGACGAAGAACACCGGCATCGCTGCGTTCAGCACGAAGATGTCGAGCCAGCTGGAATGGTTTGCCACCACCGCGCCGGGGCCGCGCATCGGCCGGCCGATGCAGCGCCAGCGCAGGCCCATGATCCCCAGGCAGATGCGGCAGACGCCCTGCACCCAGGGGCCGGTCAGCGGGCGGCGCGGGCCGGTGAACAGCCGCTCGGCCAGGCGCAGCGGCAGGATCAGCAGCACGCCGAGCGCCAGCACCAGGACGATGCCGCTGCCGCGCAGCAGCACCAGCAGCCAGCCGAGCGCGCCGGGCCGTGGAATGGCCGGCGGCGCGACCGCGTCCCGCCAGGTGGCGCGGTTGCCCTCGCTCATTGTCCCTGCCGGGCTTCGTAGAACCTGCGGTGCTTGGCCGACATCGCCTGGGTATCGACCATCAGGAACACATCGGTGGTGTTGAAGGCGCGGTCGAGCCAGGCGCCTTCGCCGACCATGCCGCCCAGCCGCAGATAGGCCTTGATCAGTGCCGGCATCCCGGTCATGGCGGCGCGGCGATCCAGCTGTTCGGGCGCAACCAGGTCCATGCGGCGATAGCCGTCGGGCCGGGCGCGGGGCCGGATCGCCTCGGGCGCCAGGTGGTGGTGGTAAAGCCAGGACAGCGGCTGGGCCAGCGCCTGCACGTCCGTGCCATGGAACGAGGCGACGCCGAACAGGATCTCGATCCCGCGCGCCAGCACGTAATCGGCCAGCGCATTCCACATCAGGAACATGCCCGAGCCGCCGCGATAAGCCGGATCGACGCAGGACCGGCCCAGCTCCAGCAGCGACCGCCCCGAGGCGCGCAGCGGCGCGAGGTCGTATTCGCTGTCGCAATAGAAGCGGCCAAAGGCCTCGGCCCGGTCGCCCGGCAACAGGCGATAGACGCCGACCACATGGTCCAGCGCCTCGCGCGAGCGGCGGTCGTCCACCAGCACCAGATGATCCACCACCGGGTCGAACTCGTCGCGCTCGAACCGGTTCACGTGGTCGACCAGAGGGCCGTCGCCGCCCAGTTCCTCGACGAAGACGCGATAGCGCAGGCGCTGCGCGGCCAGAAGATCGGCTTCCTCGGTGGCGAGACGGGTCGCGAAATAGGAGGTTTCCGGCGTCATCTTACGGCCTGCTATCCCCGGCTTATGGCATCTTGCGCCCGTGTCTAGGCGGGGGAACGCGACATTGCAACCGCCAGCAGGCCCGGCGTTTCAACAGCGGTTGACTCGCGCAAAAGTTGAATTACTCTGCAATGGTCGCCTAAAAAGGGTCGGTTGTGACCAGTTCAAGATTGATATGTCTGCCGTTCACCACCTGCTTGCCGGCATTGGTGAAATTGATGGTGATGCGGTCACCGATGCGCGACTGGACCTGCCCGGTGCCCCATTCCGGCGCGCCGGGATGGCGCACGATCATGCCGGGTTCCAGGATTTCATTCATCTCACGCCCTTTCCCGAGACAGCATGCAGGCTAGCCTTCCATGGACGATCTGACAATCCATTGCCCGCCCGACACCCCCGGCGCGGTGTCGCCCGAGCGGCTGGCCGCGCTGGTCGGCTCGCGGCTGTGCCACGACATCGTCTCGCCTTTGGGCGCCATCGGCAACGGGCTGGAGCTGCTGCAGCTTTCGGGTGACTGGCCGGGCATCGACGACAGCCCCGAGATGCAGCTGATCGCCGAAAGCGTCGAGGCGGCGCGGGCGCGGATACGCTGGTTTCGCGTGGCCTTCGGCCATGCCGTGCCGGACCAGCGCCTTGGCCTGGCCGAACTGGCCGCGCTGCTGGCCGAAGTCGAGAAGGGCGGCCGCATCCGCCTGCGGCTGGAGGCCGAGGGCGACCTGCCGCGCGTCGAGGCCCGCCTGATCCTGCTGGCGCTGATGTGCCTTGAGACGGCGATGCCCTGGGGCGGCAGCGTGCTGGTCTGCCGCGGCGCCCAGGGCTGGCGGCTGGTCGCCGAATGCAGCCGCATCCGGTCCGATCCGGCGCTGTGGTCCTGGCTCGGCCTCGACAGGGACCGGGCGCGGCCAGAACCGGGCGCCTCCGAGGTGCATTTCCCGCTGCTGGCCGGTTTTGCCTGCGCCGCCAACCGGCCGCTGGCCTGGGAACTGGACGAGACCGGCGGCGAGATCTCGTTCTGAGGCTCTCTGCCGGGCTTTTGGGGCCGGACCCGCCGTGGTTTGGGTGGGGCTCTGCCGACCATGGATGCGGCCTGTCCTTGGAAAGCCTCCTCGCGCCGAGATCGGCCGCCCGCAATTCATGCAAGGGGCGCGCTGCCGTCGCTACCCCGCCCGGCGCGGCAAACCGGCCTTCGCCGAGAGCCGGTCGCCGCGATCTGGATCGGCGGCGGCAGCGGCGCTTCGGCCGGCGTCATGCTGCGGCCCTGGACGAACGGTCGCGCCGTGCGGCCTGCATCATCTGCGCGCCAATCCAAGCCTTTCGGCAAGGCACGGGGCCTTGCGCGACACCGACCACGGCGCATCCGTGGTCGCTGCCGTCAAACGGGGCGATGCGGCGGCCCCGGCGCAGCTTTTCGGGCGAGGATCAGGGGCGGATGGTGCCGTCGCCGGTGACCAGATACTTGAAGCTGGTCAGCTGCTCGGCGCCGACCGGGCCGCGCGCATGCATCTTGCCGGTGGCGATGCCGATCTCGGCGCCCATGCCGAACTCGCCGCCATCGGCGAATTGCGTCGAGGCGTTGCGCATCAGGATCGCGCTGTCGAGCCCCTTGAAGAAGCGCTCGGCGGTGGCGTCATTCTCGGTCAGGATCGATTCGGTATGGCCCGAGCCATAGCGGCGGATATGGGCGATCGCCTCCTCGACGCCATCGACCAGTTTCACCGCGATGATCCTGTCCAGGAACTCCTGCCCGAAATCCGAGGGCTCGGCGCGGGTGGTGCCCGGCACCTTGGCAAGCTCGCTCTCGGCGCGCACCTCGACGCCCGCGTCCAGCAGATCCTGCACCAGCACGGCGCCGTGTTTCGTATAGAACTGCCAGTCGATCAGCAGGCATTCGGCGGCGCCGCAGATGCCGGTGCGCCGGGTCTTGGCGTTCAGCACCACGCGCCGCGCCTTGTCCAGGTCGGCGTCGCGGTCGGCATAGACGTGGCAGATGCCCTCCAGATGGGCAAAGACCGGCACGCGGGCTTCCTTCTGCACCAGCCCGACCAGCCCCTTGCCGCCGCGGGGCACGATCACGTCGATGAATTCCTGCGCGCGCAGCATGGCGGCGACGGCCTCGCGGTCGCGGGTCGGCACCATCTGCACCGATGCCTCGGGCAGCCCGGCCTGCCCCAGGCCCGTCACCAGCGCCCGGTGGATCGCGGCCGAGCTGTTCAGGCTTTCCGAGCCGCCGCGCAGGATCACCGCATTGCCGGCCTTCAGCGCCAGCGCCGCGGCATCGGCGGTGACATTGGGGCGGCTTTCATAGATCACGCCGATGACGCCCAGGGGGGTGGCGACGCGCTGGATATGCAGCCCGTTCGGCCGGTCCCATTCGGCCAGCACCTTGCCGACCGGGTCCGCCTGCGCCGCGACCGAGCGCAGGCCCTCGGCCATGGCGCGGATGCGCGCGGGATCGAGCTTCAGCCGGTCGAGCATGGCGGGGGAGAGGCCCTTTGCCTCGGCGTAATGCATGTCCTCGGCATTGGCGTCGAGGATGGCGTCCTCGGCCTTCAGGATCGCATCGGCGGCGCCGACCAGGGCGGCGTGCTTGCGCTCGGCGCTGGCCTCGGCCAGGACGGCGGCGGCGGCGCGCGCCTTTGCGCCCAGATCCGCGATCAGCGCATCGGCATCGGAAGAGGTCAGGTCTTTCATGGCGGCATTCCCTTGCATGACGCCTGAAATAGGGGCCGGCGCGCTGAAAAGCCAGATGCAAAGCGGGCAGATGGAAAGGGGCCAGATGGAAAGGGGAAGGTGCAGGATTCTGTTGCCAGGCTCCTGCGGGCCCCGCCTTACGCTGCTAGGCGGAAGGGCTTAAGTTTCGGTTACCCGAGCTGCTTACGCAGCCAGGGCCACCGGAGCACGGTTGTCGTTGGCAACTGTACATTTTGCACCGATAACGGTGGTAGCTCACCGAGACAAAGCAAACAGCTTTAGACGTTCGTCGATCCTGTTTCGGCCCCCTGTGCCCCCAACGAGGGATCTTGGTGGAGCCGCCGGGTACCGCCCCCGGGTCCGATCCGCTTATTACCTGCGCGTTTATGTCCATAGTCCGGGCGAGCCCGGACAAGCGGAATATAGGCGCCACCATCCCGTCGCGCAAGAGAGGGGAACGCTGTTCCCCTCTTGTCCCGCTGCGCGGGCCAATTCACCCCTTGGGGTATTTGGAAAACGGAGAAGAAGCGGGCGCGGCGTCCCGCCTTCTTCGTTCCCAAAATACTCATGCGGCCGTGCCGCCGGCGGACCGCCCCGCCTTCGGGCGGGGCGCTGCAAGGGCCGATCAGAAGCCCGCCTTGATCTTTTCGAACTCCTGCAACTGCTTTTCGCGCTGCTGCGGGTCGTTCGGGGTCTGGGCCAGGATCGGGGCGTCCACGGGCGAGAGACCCTCCTGCACCGCGGGCTCGTCCTTGATCGTCTCCATGGCGACGGTCGAGGTATGGCCGTAGCCGATCGTGTCCAGCAGGCCCTTGGCCGCTTCCGGCGCGAGCCAGGCGTTGATGAAATCGTAGGCCTTGTCTTCCTTGCCCGGTCCGTTCTTGAGATTGATGAAGCCGCAGAAGAAGGTCGAGCTGCCCTCCTTGGCCGCGCGCTGGAAGCCGACCGGGAAGCCGTCGTTTTCCAGCAACACCACGCCGTCGTTCCAGGACCAGGCCACGTCCACCGCGCCCGAGGCCATCAGCTGCGCCTGTTCGGCCGGGTCGGCCCAATAGGCGGCGACGTTCTGGTGCGCCTGGCGCAACCAGTCCGCGGCGGCCGCGAACTGCTCGTCGGTGACTTCGGTCCAGTCGGTGGTGCCGGTGGCCAGGTAGGCCAGCGCCCAGACGTCGTCGGCCGAATCGGGCAGCGAGGTGCGGCCCTGGTATTTCGGGTCGATGAAGATGTTCAGGCTGGCCACGTCCTCGGCCGGCACGGTCTCGGTATTGTAGGCCACCGCGGTCGCGCCCCAATCGGTCGGGATATACCAGACGCCCTCGTCGTCCTTGAAGATTTCCGAATCGAGGAATTTCGCATCGAGGCTTTCGAAGGCCGGGATCTTCGACACGTCCCAGGGCTCGATCAGCCCGGCGTCGCGGTATTTGGACACCATCTGCGAGCAGGGATGCGCGACATCCGCCTTGAAGCCCGAGGCGAGCTTTTGATAGGCCTCGTCGTCGTCGCCGTAGAAGACGAAGGTGGGGCTGGCGCCATGCTGGTCGATATAGCCCTGGAAGATCACCGGCTCCTCGAACCCGGCCCAGTCGAAGACCGTCAGTTCGGGGTCGGCGGCCCAGGCGGCCGTGAGGCTGGTGCTGGCGAGCGCGAGCGCCAGGGCGGGGAAGCGGAGAGGTTTCATGTCGGAGCTTTCCTTGAAGGCAGTCTGGCACGACGCTAGCGGTCCCGCCGCGCCCTCGCAAGCGCGGCCGTGCCCTACCAGCGCCCCGAGGCGCCGCCGCCCCGCGACGAGCCGCCGCCGAAGCCCGAGGAGCCGCGCGCGGCGCTGCGATAGCCCGGCGTCGGCTCGCTGCGCAGCACCGTGCCGGTCGGTCCATACCACACCGTCTGCGGCCGCAGGCGCTGGCGGGTTTCGGACCAGCCGCAGGCCGGGCAGCGCCGCGTGACACTGTCCTGCGAGATCATATGGCCACCCTCGGGCAGCGGGGTTTCCAGCGGCGCCACCTGCGTTTCCAGGCCGCGACGGCCGCATTGCGGGCAGCGGTTGCGCCGCCAGGCCTGCCGCGCGGCGGCGCCCAGGATCGCCAGCCCGGCGGCGCCGAACAGGAAGGGCAGGATGCGGTCCATCAGGCTGCGCCGGGGCATGGCGAGCGGCTGGCCCGCCGCGACGGGGCGGGCGATCAGGTCGATCACCGCCAGCGTGCCCTCGCGGATGCCCTGCGACATCCGGCCGTCGCGGAAGGCGGGCAGCATGGTGTTGCGCATGATGTCCTGGGCCAGGATGTCGGCGTCGTTTTCGTAGCCGCGGCCCAGTTCAATGCGCGCCTCGCGGTCCTGGGCCAGCACCAGCACCATGAAGCCGTCGTTGCGCGCGGCGTCGCCCACGCCCCAATGGTTGAAAAGCCGGGTGGCAAAGGGCTCCAGCCCGTCGGTCCCGCCATGGCGCGTCCGGTCGGGCAGGGTGACGACCGTGCCCTCGATGCCGGTCTGTTTCCTGAGCGCAGCCAGCGCCCTGTCGAGGGCCTGGGCATCCTCGGGCGCGAGCAACCCGGCGAAATCGTTGACATGCAGGCTCTGCCAGTCGGGCAGGCCCTGTGCATGGGCCGGGGCCAGGGCCGCCAGCCAGAGCAGCGCGACCAGCCATGCCGCCATCCGGGCGATTGCGCTGGCCGGGGCGGTCCCGGACGGCCTATCCATCGTCGCTCCTTGCCTCGCCCGCCGCTTTGTCTGCCGCCTTGTCCATCGTCTTGCCCGTCACCCCGGCAGGATCTCGGGGCCGCCGGTGATCCGCGGGTCGGGCTGGCCGATCACCGCGTCGTCGCGCCCGGCGAAATCCACCGCGCGCAGGATCGCCTGGATCGCCGCGATCCGGGCGCGGCGCTTGTCGTCGGCGCGGATCACCGTCCAGGGCGCGATGCCGGAATGGCTGCGCAGCAGCGTATCCCGGATCGCCGCGCTGTAATCGTCCCATTTCGCCAGCCCCTCGACGTCGATGGAGCTGAGCTTCCATTGCTTCAGCGGGTCGCGCTCGCGGTCGAGAAACCGCTTGAGCTGCTCGGCCCGGCCCACCTCCAGCCACAGCTTGACCAGGATCACCCCGTCATCGACCAGCATGGTCTCGAACAGCGGCAATTGGCGAAAGAAGGTCTCGCGCTGCGCATCCGTGCAGAAGCCGAAAACCTTTTCGACCACGCCGCGATTGTACCAGCTGCGGTCGAAGAGCGCGATCTCGCCCCTGGCGGGCAGCCAGTCCACGTAGCGCTGGAAATACCATTCCTCGGCCTCGCGTTCGCTGGGCTTGGGCAGGGCGGCGATATAGGCCGAGCGCGGGTTCAGGTTCTCGCGCACCCGCTCGATGGTGCCGCCCTTGCCGGCGGCGTCGCGGCCCTCGAACAGCACCACCAGGCGCTTGCGCTGGTGGATCACGTCGCGCATCAGCCGCACCAGCTGCAATTGCAGCCCGGCCATGCGGTCGTCGTAATCCTTGCCCTTCATCTCCTCGGGATAGGGATAGGTGGGATCGGGGATGCGCTTGCCCTCGGCCGCCGCCACCGCCTTGCGCAGCCCATCGGGCGCGTCCTTTTCCAGATAGCGGGTGATCGCGCCGACAAAGGGCAGGTCGGGCAGCGATCCCTGCTTGCCGGACCCGGCCTTGTCGCCGTTGCTGGCCATGCTCACGCCTCGCCGATGCGGTTCAGGTCGAAGGGGGTGGTCTGGTAGATCTCGTTGATCCAGTTACCATAGAGCAGATGCGCATGGCTGCGCCAGCGGTTCGTGGGCGTGCGCGAGGGGTCGTCGTCCGGGTAGTAGTTCACCGGCACGTCGATCGGCTTGCCCGAGGCGGCGTCGCGGTCGTATTCGTCCTTCAGCGTCGTGCTGTCATATTCGAAATGGTTGAAGACGTAGAGCGCGCGATGGCCGGGGTCTTGCAGCAGGCAGGGCCCGACCTGGTCCGAGGCGATCAGCGTCTTCAGCGCCGGGATGGCGTCCACCTCGTCCTGGCGCACCTCGGTCCAGCGGCTGACCGGGACCAGCACGTCGTCGGAAAAGCCGCGCAGATAGGGGCTGGAGGGCGCCAGGTTGCGGTGGCGGAAGCAGCCGAAGGCCTTGCGGTCCAGCATGTGCTTTTCCAGGCGGTGGAAATACCAGGCCATCGCCATGCCGCCCCAGCAGACGCCGAAGGTCGAATGCACGTGGCTTTGCGTCCAGTCGAAGACGCGGGTCAACTCGTCCCAATAGGTCACGGCCTCGAAGGGCAGGTGTTCGATGGGCGCGCCGGTGATGATGAGCCCGTCGAACTTCTCGCCCGTCTCCTCGACCTCGCAGAAGCGGCGATAGAAGGATTGCAGGTGGTCGGCGGCCGTGTTGCGGCTTTCGTGGTCCGACATGCGGATCAGCTGGAACTCGATCTGCAAGGGGGTCGCGCCGATCAGCCGGGCGAACTGGTTCTCGGTCTGGATCTTCTTGGGCATCAGGTTCAGCAGGCCGATGCGCAAGGGCCGGATGTCCTGCGTCGCCGCCCGGCCCGGCGACATGACCATGACGCCTTCGTTCGACAGGATGTCATAGGCGGGCAGGTCATTGGGCAGGGTGATGGGCATCATGCGTCCTTTCTGTCGAACTTTCCGGCAATGGCGGCGCCGGCGGGCCGTCGGTCTATGGCATGGCCGATCAGCGCGATCAGGTCTTGCGGGGTCGTCACCTGCGCCACCTCCTCGGCCAAAAGCGTCACGCCGCGCCGGGCCATCGCCTCGTAGCGGGGCTGGCGGTGGGCCAGGGCGCGGGCATAGGTCCAGCGGATGAAGTCGTCGGGGTTCACCTGGTCCTCGCGCAGGCCCTTTTCGACGCGATAGTCGGTCCAGGCCCGGTCCAGGAAATCCGGCTGGTAATACATCGGCTTCGGCGCGCGGTCGAAGCGGCGCACCAGTTCCTCGGTATGCGCGTCCGAGCCCTTGATCCAGACCAGCAGCAGCTCGCGCCCCAGCGCGTCCAGCACCGGGTCGCTTTCGGCAAAGGGGTCCACCACCTCGCAGACCGAGCCGCCGGAATCGCAGACGAAATTGCCCAGGTTATAGATCTCCTGCGCGCGGCGGATGAAATGGCCGGTATCCAGCAGCGCCGCGATCTCGGCCATGCGGTGCTGGTCCTGGCGGCGCATGTATTCGTCGAATTCCAGCCCGCCGCGGGTGACGCTGCCGGGCTTGCCCAGATAGGTGGACAGCGGCGCCAGGTTCTCGAAGGTGATGTTGCTGGCGATATAGACCGAATCCGACAGCAAGAGCTCGCGCAGGAAGGGCACCTTCATCGCCTCGCGCTTGAAGTTGTCGGCGATCAGCTCGCCCATGTAGCGGGTGCCGATGCGGTAATCGACGGAATAGTGGAACCATTCGCCCGAGCCGCGCAGCATCGAGGCCAGGAAGGTCTTGCCCAGGCCCGACATGCCAAAGAACAGCACGCGCTTTTTCGGGGCGGCCAGCCATTCGGCCTTGGTCTGGTAAAGCATGGGCGATCCTTTTGCGGGGCTTGGCGATAGTTAGTCCCGCGCAGGGCCGAGGGGAAGGGGGACGCGGGCCGCCGGTGGGACTGCCTGTCGAAAAGCCGGCGGGACGGCCTTGCATCGCGCCATCGAGCCCCTATCTGGGACGGGCGGACCGGGCCCCTCTGACGACGCATGTCGTGATGTCGGACCGCATCGAGCCCTGCTCGGTGCCAGCCCGGAACCATTCCCGCCCAAGGCTTCGCACCGGCTTTCGTTCAACGTGGAGCCTGACATGGAACCTTTCTACCTGACCCTGTTTCTCGGCACGCCGATCTGGCTGTGGCTGGTCTTCGTCGGCCTGGTCGGCCTGCTCTTGGCCTTCGATCTCGGTGTACTCAATCGCGGCGACAAGGAGATCGGCGTCGCCGAGAGCCTGAAGCTATCGTCCTTCTACATCACGCTGGGCGTGCTGTTCGGCGGCTTCGTCTGGTATCAGCTGGGCAGCAATGCCGCCGCGGAATACATGACCGCCTTCGTGGTCGAAAAGACGCTGGCGATGGACAACGTCTTCGTCATCGCGCTGATCTTCGCCACGCTGTCGATCCCCCGCCGCTACCAGCATCGCGTGCTGTTCTGGGGCATCCTGGGGGTGATCGTGCTGCGCGGCATCATGATCGGCGTCGGCGCCACGCTGGTCGCGCAATACGGCTGGATCCTCTATGTCTTCGCCGGCTTCCTGATCCTGACCGGCATCAAGATGCTGTTCATCGGCGACAAGGAGCATGACATGGGCGCGAACCCGGTCCTGAGGTTCCTGCGCCGCCGCATGCCGCTGACGCAGGAGCTGCACGGCCATGCCTTCGTGGTGCGCCAGTCCGACCCCAAGACCGGCCGCATCCGCCGCTTTGCCACGCCGCTGCTGCTGGCGCTGGTGATGATCGAGATCGCCGACGTGATCTTCGCCGTCGATTCGGTGCCGGCGGTCTTTGCCATCACCACCGATCCCTATATCGTCTATACCTCGAACATCTTCGCCATCCTGGGCCTGCGCGCGCTGTTTTTCGCGCTGGCGGCGATCATCCACCGCTTCGAATACCTCAAGCAGGCGCTGGCGGTGCTGCTGATCTTCATCGGCTCCAAGGTGTTCATCGCCGACCTGATGGGGCTGGCGAAATTCCCGCCCGCCGTGTCACTGGGCATCACCTTCGCCATCCTCGGCGCCGGCGTCGGCTGGTCGCTGTGGCGCACCCGCAAGGACGTGACGCGCGCCTGAGCGCCAGATTTCCGCCGCCGCGCCCGGCCGCGCGGTTGCCGTCGGGTATTTGAAGAACGGAGAAGGCGGGGCGGCGGGGCGCGAAACCCGGCCGTCTTCCGCGCGATGTGATCCGGGCTGCCACCACGTCGCTCAATCCGCAGTAGCGCGCCGGGTGCAATCGCGCTATGCTTCCGCCCAGACCCGGCAAACGGGCGATGCAAACGAGGCAGTGACGGCGGTAACCCATGACCGAAATGGTCTTTGGCACCACCCCTTTGCGGGCAGGTGACCCGATTCTTCCACGCTGGTGGCGCACGCTGGACCGATGGTCCCTGGCCTGCGTGCTGGGATTGTTCGCGGTGGGGCTGCTTCTGGGCCTGGCGGCCTCGGTGCCGCTGGCCGAAAAGAACGGCCTGCCGCAGTTCTATTACGTCACCCGCCAGGCGGTGTTCGGTGCCATGGCGCTGGCGGCGATGCTGGTGATCTCGACCTTCTCGCCGCGGATGGTGCGGCGGATCGGCGTGCTGGGCTTTCTGGTCGCGCTGGTGGTGCTGATGGCGCTGCCCTTCATCGGCACCGATTTCGGCAAGGGCGCGGTGCGCTGGCTGCGCCTGCCCGGCGGCATGTCGGTGCAGCCGTCCGAGTTCCTCAAGCCCTGCTTCGTCGCCATCTGCGCCTGGTTCATGGCCGCCAGCCAGGAGGTCGGCGGCCCGCCCGGCAAGTCCTTTTCCTTCGGCCTCGCCGTGGTCGTGGTGCTGCTTCTGGCCATGCAGCCCGATTTCGGCCAGGCCTCGCTGGTGCTGTTTTCCTGGTGCGTGATGTATTTCATCGCCGGGGCGCCGCTTTACCTTCTGGGCGGCGTGATGGGGCTGGCCTGCGTCGGCGGCGTCTTCGCCTATGGCGCATCCGAGCATTTCGCCCGCCGCATCAACGGCTTCCTTGCGGCCGAGGTCGATCCGCGCACCCAGCTGGGCTATGCCACCAACGCCATCCAGGAGGGCGGCTTCTTCGGCGTCGGCGTGGGCGAAGGCTCGGTCAAGTGGTCGCTGCCGGACGCGCATACCGATTTCATCATCGCGGTCGCGGCCGAGGAATACGGGCTGATCCTGGTCCTGATCATCATCGCGCTTTATGCCGCCATCGTCATCCGCTCGCTGCTGCGGCTCCAGGGCGAGCGCGATCCCTTCGTCCGCATCGCCGGCACCGGCCTTGCCTGCGCCTTCGGCGTGCAGGCGCTGATCAACATGGGCGTGGCGGTGCGGCTTCTGCCGGCCAAGGGCATGACGCTGCCCTTCGTCAGCTACGGCGGCTCGTCGGTGATCGCCTCGGGCATCGCCATGGGGATGCTGCTGGCGCTGACCCGCTCGCGCCCGCAGGGCCGCATCGGCGACGTGCTGGGCCGGGGCCGGGGATGAGCGACCCGCAGTCCCAAGGCCGGCCGCTGTGCCTGATCGCTGCCGGCGGCACCGGCGGCCACATGTTCCCGGCGCAATCGCTGGCCGAGGTGCTGCTGGCCCAGGGCTGGCGGGTGAAGCTTTCCACCGACGAGCGCGGCGCGCGCTATGCCGACGCCTTCCCGGCCGAGGTGGTGCGCGAGGTGGTCAGTTCGGCCACCACCGCGCGCGGGGGCGCGCTGGCCAGGCTGGCCGTGCCCTTCCGCATCGGCGCCGGCATCCTGGGGGCGATCCGGGCGATGCGCGGCGACCGTCCCGCCGTGGTGGTTGGCTTTGGCGGCTACCCGACCATCCCCGCCATGTCGGCGGCGCTGGCCCTGCGCATCCCGCGCATGATCCACGAACAGAACGGCATCATGGGCCGGGTGAACGCCGCCTTTGCCCGCCGGGTGGACCGCGTGGCCTGCGGCACCTGGCCGACCCGGCTGCCGCCCGGCGTCCAGGGCATCCATACCGGCAACCCGGTGCGCCAGGCGGTGCTGGACCGCGCCGCCGCCACCTATGCCCCGCCGGGCGAAGGCGAGCTGCACCTGCTGGTCATCGGCGGCAGCCAGGGCGCGCGGGTGCTGTCGAACATCGTGCCCGAGGCCATCGCCGGCCTGCCGGACGACCTGCGCGCCCGCCTGTCGGTCAGCCACCAGGCCCGCGCCGAGGATGCCGAGCGCGTCACCGCCGCCTATGCCGCGGCCGGCGTCAATGCCGAGGTCCGGCCCTTTTTCGACGACGTGCCCCGCCGCCTTGCCGAATCCCAGTTGGTCGTCAGCCGGGCCGGGGCCTCGTCCATTGCCGACATCACCGTGGTCGGCCGTCCGGCGATCCTGATCCCCTATGCCGCGGCGACCGGCGACCACCAGACCGCCAACGCCCGTGCCCTTGCGGAATCCGGCGCGGCGATCCTTTTGCCCGAATCCGTGCTTGACGCCGAGAGCCTCAGGCGCGACATCCGGGACATCCTTTCCGACAGCGCCCGCGCCACCGCCATGGCAGCTGCCGCGCTAACGCTTGCCCGCCCCGACGCGGCGCAGCGCCTTGCAGATCTAGTGACGGAACCGACCCGATGAACGCAGCGACCAAACTTCCGGGCGAGCTTGGCCCCATCCATTTCGTCGGCATCGGCGGCATCGGCATGTCCGGCATCGCCGAGGTGCTGATGACGCTGGGCTACCAGGTGCAGGGCTCGGACGCGAAACGCTCGAAGATCACCGACCGGCTGGAGGCGCTGGGCGCCACCGTATTCGAGGGTCAGCGCGCTGAAAACATTGGCGAAGCGGGCGTGGTCGTCATCTCGACCGCGATCAAGAAGGGCAACCCCGAACTGGAAGAGGCGCGCCGCCGCGGCCTGCCCGTCGTGCGCCGGGCCGAGATGCTGGCCGAGCTGATGCGGCTGAAATCCAACGTCGCCATCGCCGGCACCCATGGCAAGACCACGACCACCACCATGGTCGCGACGCTGCTGGACGCGGGCGGCTTCGATCCGACCGTCATCAACGGCGGCGTGATCCATGCCTATGGCAGCAATGCCCGCGCCGGCGCCGGCGAATGGATGGTGGTCGAGGCCGACGAATCGGACGGCAGCTTCAACCGCCTGCCCGCGACCATCGCCATCGTGACCAATATCGACCCCGAGCACATGGAGCATTGGGGCAGCTTCGACGCGCTGCGCAAGGGTTTCCAGGACTTCGTCTCGAACATCCCCTTCTACGGGCTGGCCGTCTGCTGCACCGACCACCCCGAGGTGCAGTCGCTGGTGGGCCGGCTGACCGACCGCCGCGTCGCGACCTTCGGCTTCAACGCCCAGGCCGACGTGCGCGCCGTGAACCTGCGCTACGAGAACGGCGTGGCGCATTTCGACATTGCCCTGCAGGGTGAGGTCGAGCTGAACGACGGCGAGCCCCCGGTGATCGAGGGCTGCACCCTGCCGATGCCGGGCGACCACAATGTCAGCAATGCGCTGGCCGCGGTGGCCGTCGCCCGCCACCTGGGCATGAAGCGCGCCCAGATCCGCGAGGCGCTGGCGCGCTTCGGCGGGGTCAGCCGCCGCTTTACCCGCGTGGGCGAGGTGGGGGGGGTCACCATCATCGACGACTATGGCCACCACCCGGTCGAGATCGCGGCGGTGC
This sequence comes from Paracoccus sp. FO-3, assembly GCF_006386455.1. Classification (NCBI taxonomy): domain Bacteria; kingdom Pseudomonadati; phylum Pseudomonadota; class Alphaproteobacteria; order Rhodobacterales; family Paracoccaceae; genus Paracoccus; species Paracoccus sp. FO-3. Next base: position 112,215 of record NZ_VCBQ01000001.1, read on the forward strand.
TGAAGGCCGCGCGCCAGGCGACGAAGGGCCGGGTCATCGCCGTGCATCAGCCGCATCGCTATTCGCGGCTTTCCAACCTCTTCGACGATTTCTGCACCTGCTTCAACGAAGCCGATGTCGTCGCCATCGCCGAGGTCTATTCGGCGGGCGAGGAACCGATCCCCGGCGCCTCGCGCGACGACCTGGTCGCCGGGCTGATCGCCCACGGCCACCGCCACGCCCGCGCGGTGATGGACGAGGGCGACCTGGAACGGCTGGTGCGCGAACAGGCGCGGCCGGGCGACATGGTGGTCTGCCTGGGCGCCGGCACCATCTCGACCTGGGCCAACAACCTGCCCGAGCGGCTGACGGAGAAGGCCGCGTGATCGCGCTGGCCAGCCATCCCGCCACCGCGGCGCTTTGCGCCCTGCTTTGGGGCGTGATGGCCTGCCTTCTGCCCTTCGTGCGGCTGCGCTGGCGCCATTCGGCGCTTTGGGCGCTGGTGCTGTGCGGCGTGCCGGTGCTGGGCTGGCTGACCTATCTGTGCGGCCCCGGCTTCGGCGTGCTCTTCCTGGCGCTCGGCCTGTCGCTGCTGGTCTGGCCGCCCTTCGATGCGCGCCGCCGCCGGCGCGCGCTTGCGCAGCGCGGCCTGCGCTAGGGACCGCCGGCGATGATGGTGGCATGGCTGATCGTCGCCGTCACGGTGGCGCTGGCCGCCGCCATCGGCATCCTGCGTGCCGGCGCCCGCTCGTTCCGGGTGCTGGGGGGCGAACTGGCCCTGCTGCTCGGCGCGGCCTGGCTTTGCTATCTGATCGGCGACGGCAAGACCGGCGGCTATCTGGCCGGGATCATCGGCGCGCTGCTGTCGCTCTTGCTGCTGATCGCGGCGGGGGGCCTGGCCGCAGGCGCGCTGCTGCGCTGGGTTCACGACCGCCTGCGGCCGCCGCCGGTCCTTCGCGCGCCGTTCTCGCAGCCCTGGGACATCGTCGGCCTGGGCTGCTTCGCCGCGCTGGCGGTGGTCCTCAGCGCACTGGAATGACAGGAAACGGGATGAAAAAGGGGGACGAGATGACGGAAAGCAGGATGCGGGTCCGGGCAGGGCTGGGCGCGCTGCTGGCGCTTGCCCTGGCCGGGCTTGCCGGCTGCGGCCGCGGCGGCATGAGCGAGCTGGAATGCATGGAGCGGGCGATCTATTTCGAAGCGAACCGTTCCAGCCGCGACGGCATGATCGCCGTCGGCAACGTGGTCATGAACCGCGTCAGGGCGCAGGGCTATCCCAACACGGTTTGCGGCGTGGTCGGGCAAAAGGGCCAGTTCGCGCCGGGCGTCCTGACCCGGCGAATGGATTCGAAATCCCTGCCGGCGGTGCGCGAGGCCGCGATCGCGGTCCTGCGCGGCGAAAGGCAGCCGGGGATTGGCAACGCCATGTTCTTCCACCAGAAGGATCACCGCTTTTCCTATGACAACATGCACTATGTCCTGGTGGCCGGTGGCAATGCCTTCTACGAAAAGCGCAAGAGCCATCTTGTGACCCAGCCCGTGCCTCCGGCCCCGGTGGACGGGCTGCGCTAGATGCGCGGCGCGTCTCGGCAGGCCGCAGCCGGAACCCTGGCGAGATGCGCCGGAAAGCGGCTGCGGCATGCGGGCCGGATTGACGGCGCCCGCAACGCTGATTAACCACCGCGCCATGACCCAGACGCCTCCCGCGCCCCGCGGCGCCCTGACCCCGAACCGGGCCCTTGCCGACCTGACCTGGCTGCGCGTCGGCGGGCCGGCCGACTGGCTGTTCCAGCCCGCGGACGAAGCGGATCTGGCCGAATTCCTGCGCGGCCTCGACCCTTCGCTGCCGGTCTTTGCCATGGGCGTCGGCTCGAACCTGATCGTGCGCGACGGCGGCATCCGCGGCGTGGTGATCCGGCTGGGGCGCGGCTTCAACGGCATTTCCTGCGAGGGCGGCATCGTCACCGCGGGTGCGGCGGCGCTGGACGCCCATGTCGCGCGCCGCGCGGCCGAGGCGGGGCTGGACCTGACCTTCCTGCGCACCATCCCCGGCAGCATCGGCGGCGCGGTGCGGATGAACGCGGGCTGCTATGGCAGCTATGTCGCCGACCACCTGGTCTCGGTCCGCGCCGTGGCCCGCGACGGCAGCCTGCACGAGATCGCGGCCGCCGACCTGCGCCTCGGCTATCGCCATTCCGAGATCCCCGAGGGCTGGGTCGTGACCGAGGCCCGCTTTCGCGCCGAGCCGGGCGATCCCGCGGGACTGGCCGCGCGGATGGAGGAACAGCTGGCGCGCCGCGATGCGAGCCAGCCCACGCGCGAACGCAGCGCCGGTTCGACCTTTCGCAACCCGGCCGGGTTTTCCTCGACCGGGCGGGCGGATGACAGCCACGAGCTGAAGGCCTGGTCGCTGATCGATGCCGCCGGCCTGCGCGGCCACCGCCTGGGCGGGGCGCAGATGTCGGAAAAGCACCCGAACTTCCTGCTGAACGCCGACGGCGCCACCGCCGCCGAGCTGGAGGCCCTGGGCGAACTGGTCCGGCAGAAGGTGCGGGAGACCAGCGGGCACGAGCTGCAATGGGAAGTCATCCGCGTAGGCCAGCCCTAGGAACCGGCCGTAACCCGCCGTCATTGCCGGAAATATCGCGCGAGACGCGAAAAGGGACTTTTGCGATTCCGCCCAAGCGGCTATCCTGACCCGACAAATACCCGGATCAACCGGGGAGCATGAGGCAGAACATTGGCGGGCAGGTCGAGCAGGTCGGCCCCGAAAGTCGTAGTCCTGATGGGCGGACCCTCGGCCGAGCGCGAGGTTTCGCTCTCGTCGGGGCGTGAATGCGCGGTTGCGCTGCGGCAGGCGGGCTATGAAGTCGTCGAATTGGACGCGGGCAGGGATCTGCCCGCGCGTCTGGCCGAACACGCGCCGGACGTGGTCTTCAACGCGCTGCATGGCCGCTGGGGCGAGGACGGCTGCGTGCAGGGCCTGCTGGAATGGCTGGGCTGGCGCTATACCCATTCCGGCGTGCTGGCCTCGGCCCTGGCCATGGACAAGACCCGCGCCAAGGACGTGCTGCGCCTTGCCGGCCTGCCGGTGCTGGACAGCCTGATCGCCGATGCCGCCGAGGTGCGCGCCCGCCACGTCATGGCGCCGCCCTATGTGGTCAAGCCGAACGACGAGGGCTCTTCGGTCGGGGTCTATATCGTGCATGAGGCCGCGAACGGCCCGCCGCAGCTTTCCGACCGGATGCCCGCGCGGGTCATGGTGGAAACCTATGCGCCGGGGCGCGAGCTGACCGTGGCCGTGCTGGGCGACCGCGCGCTTGGCGTGACCGAGATCGTGACCGAGGGCTGGTATGACTACGATGCCAAATACAAGCCCGGCGGCTCGCGCCATGTCATCCCCGCCGAGATCCCGCCGGAAATCGCCGCCGCCTGCCGCGACCAGGCCGTGCGCGCGCACCAGGCCCTGGGCTGCCGCGGGCTGACCCGCACCGATTTCCGCTGGGACGAAAGCCGCGGGCTGGGCGGGCTCATCATCCTCGAGGTGAACACCCAGCCCGGCATGACCCCCACTTCGCTTGCCCCCGAGCAGGCGGCCCATGCCGGCATGGACTTTCCCGCGCTCTGCCGCTGGATCGTCGAGGAGGCGCTATGCAGGGCCTGAACCCCTTCCACCGCGGCCAGGGGCCGGGCGGGCGGCCGGCGCCGGTGCGCCCTGCG